>DASQFG010000302.1:0-1935 GCA_035633315.1 Nakamurella sp.
GACCGATATTGATCGCGTAGACACACACTGTGTCCGAGCCAGACGGCGCGGGCAGCGTGATCACGAACCCGTGGTTGGCGGTGGTCTGCGGGTAGGCCGTCCTCACATCCGGCCGGTACGCGCCGGTGGACCGGGCGTAACCCAGGCCGTTGATGTAGACGTGGATACCGACCGGTTCGGTGGGTGCTGAGGGGTCGAAGCTCCATCCGGCGACCCTGATCTGTCCGGGCGCCGGGCTGCTCACCAGATCGAGGGATCGGGCGGGATTGGCATCGGCCACGGCAATGGTGCGGCAGCCGCCGAGGATGACATGGGATCCGGGACCGATGTTGATCGCGTAGACGCAGACGGTGTTGATCCCCGCGAAGGCGGGCCAGGTGAGATCGAATCCCTGGTCGGCGGTGGTCTGCGGGTAGGCCGCTTTCACGTCTGGTCGCGAGCCTCCCGTTTGGCTGGGGTATCCGACGCCGTTGATATAGGTGTGGATACCGACCGGTTCGGTGGGTGCTGAGGGGTCGAAGCTCCATCCGGCGACCCTGATTTGTCCGGGCGCAGGGCTCACGGCCAAGTCCAGGGATCCAGCCGGATCACCGGTGTTGCCGGTTCGCCCGAGTGGATCAGTGAAGACGTAACCACGGGATCGATAAGAGTCGATGATGCGCTGCAGAGAATCGACAGTGTTCTGCCGGTAATTCCCGGGAGAGCCGTCGTGCAGCAGCACAATCGGGTTGTCGTAAACGGGATTGATCGAGCGGTCGACAATGCCGACTTGATAAGCCGGTGAAATCGACAATGGAGCGTTCCAGTCGATGGTGTCATTCGACCAGCCGGTCAGCGTCATGCCGCGTTCGCGGGCAAGGGCGAGGGTCGTCGGGTTGAACGACCCACCGGGCGCCCGGAGGAAGCACGGCTGCACGCCGGCGGCCGCCACGATCGACGACCGTGCCGCGTCCATCTGTTGCGCCTGCTGTGCGGCGCTCAGTGCCGTCATCATGGGATGCGTGTCGGTGTGGTTGCCGATCTGATGGCCCTCGGCCACGGTGCGCGCTACGAGCCCCGGATTCTGACGGACGTTCTCCCCGATGATGAAGAAGGTGGCCTCGACTCCGTTCGCCTTGAGAATGTCCAGCACCTGAGGTGTCCACGCCCCCGACGGGCCATCGTCGATCGTCAGGGCAACCGTCTTGACCGACGACGACGGGGTTCGGTAAACGGCACCCGCGGCCGGTTCGGGACAACCCGCCGCTGCGGCCGCTGCCTCCGGACCTGTCCCGAGGGGCGCCACCACTGCCACAAGGCCGAGAACCATGGCCCCGACAACCACCGCCGGGAATCGCTTCGCCCGCGATGTGCGCCGAGAAGTCGTCGAGGACCGCAGAGCGATGGGGGATGAAGGGAAGACGGGACGCCTCATGGCGCACTCCTAGAACGCAGCCGTAGCTGGCGTTCCTGGGCGTACCGCCGCTTCACCACCGGGTCGCGCCGGACGACGCGCCGCGACTAATCCTCAGGATACAAAGGTGCCCGTAAAGGACATAACAGTCGAAACGCCCCTTCCTTCGGGACTTTCGTCCTCAGCCGGACGGATGAACGCTGCGCTGTTCCGGGAGGGATCGGCGTTGCTGACCGATGCTCCGCCGGACCGTCGCGCCCCGCTGTCTGTCACATCGGGTCGCTATCGACCAGGCGTCCCAACGCCGTGCGCAGCCGGGTCGGCGGGCTGATCTGAGCGTGCGCGGCCACCGCGCCGGACGTCGGTAGCGCGGGTCGGCGCCCGTCTCACCAGCTGTCGCCGTGTACCTCGTGCCCGGGCGCGATGGCAAGGAGGCCGCGGTAGGCATCGACGGGGCTGGAGCCGTGGTTGACGACGGCGTCGACCTCACGGGCGATCGGCATCGTGACGCCCGCCCCGGCGGCGAGCTTCATCACCACCGA
>DASQFG010000303.1:0-4697 GCA_035633315.1 Nakamurella sp.
CTCACCCCGCGGGAGGACGAGCTGCTCGGACTGCTCGCGGTCGGTGGCGACACGCGAGCCATTGCCCGGCAGATGGCGGTGTCCGAACTCACCGTCCAGGACCACCTCAAGTCGATCTTCGGCAAGACCGGCGCCCACGACCGGGTCATGGTGTTGTCCCGCGCGCTGGGCACCCGGCGGGAGCTGGCGTCCGAGGATCGGCGGTCCGCTGACGGCGATCGAGCCTGATCAGCTCGCCACTGGTCCCGCGGAGTTGTCCCCATACCCGAGTTTCATCCACATTCTCGGTCGACCGATGTCCGTACGAGGTGAACCCGGGGATCGTCGTCGACACAGCAGGTGCCACGACGAGGGACGTGGGCCGGAGGCGAAGGGATGTCAGCGATGAGGATGGATGCGGCGACGGTCACGATCGTCGGGAGGGCGGGCACCAACCCGACGGTGTCGGCGAGCCCCAAGGGTGACCGGGTGACATTCCGGGTGATCTCCACCGAGCGCAGGTTCGACGAGGCGCGGCAGGACTGGGTGGACGGGGACGAGTACGGCGTCAGCGTGGTGTGCTGGCGCGGGTTGGCCAGTTCCGTGCTCACCACGGTGCGCAAGGGTGATCCGATCGTGGTGATCGGCCGGATCAGCACCCGGAAGTACGAGAAGAACGGCGGAGTTGAGTACTTCACCGACGTCAAGGGCGACTTCGTGGGGCTGGATGTGGCAAAGCTGGGCAACCGCTTCTCCAGGAGCACTTTCGAGACCCGCGACCAGAACGAACCCGGGTCGGCGGCCGCGCCCGACCAGGCGGGGGTGCCTGCGGATGCCGTGCCCGCGGATGCCGTTCCCGCTGAGCTGTCCGTCGAACCGAACGATCCGCCGTTCGACGCCGAACCGTCCTGGATCGTGGACCAGGGCGATCGATCCCCGGCCCTGAACGGAGCCGGCTGAAGGCCCACGCCCCATTCATCGGCCGGGCTCTCGTGCGAACCCGGCCGGTCAGGGACCGATGTGGTCGACCGTGTCGATTCCCAGCCGGTAGGAATCGGGGTTCGATTCGGCGCTGGCGTGGTGGCCGCCGGGGATGTGCACGAACTGCACGTTCAGGCCCGCGGAGGTCTCCAATGTCTGCAACTCGGTCTGGACCTGCTCCACCCGTACCGTGCGGTCGTCGGTCGGCGTTGCGGGCAGGAAGTAGACGATGCGCGCACCGGGGGCCAGCGTGCCGGCGACGGTGTTCATGTCCAGCCTGCGGATGACGCCGTACTGGTCCTTGATCAACTGGGTGGAAACCCCTGGGCCGCCGATCTTTTCGCGCATCAACTGGTCCAACTTGTAGTCGAAGTCGTCCCATCGCACGTGCAGGAAGGGGAATCGGCCACTGGCCCATTGGTGTCGCTGTCCCAACATTTCGGCGGCGAGTCGGGTCACGGCGCCGCCGTCGGTGCCGATGGCTTCGGTCAGCCCGGTCAGGGCGTCGGCCTGAGTGCGGCTTGCGTCCCTGACGTCATCGCTGCCCAGCGGTGTGCAGTCCAGGTAGATCGTGCCGATCCGTGGTGGTGGAAGGGTGACCAGCGACTGGCTGCCGCTGTCTGCGTTCCCATCGGCGAGGAAACCGTTCCCTGCGCTGGTGGAGCCGCTGCCATTGCTGGCGGTGTTCGGGCCGGTGTTCGGGCCGGTGTTCGGGCCGGCGGCCGGGATGGCGGCATCCACTGCGGCGACAGGGAGGCGGCCGATCAGTCCGGTCAGGGTGTTGGTGAGCGCTGCCGGCACCAGGAATTCGGTGAGGCTGCCGGTCTCGCTGCCGAGCGGTTGGCCGCCTGAGAGGTCGGTCGGGTCGGTCGGGTCGGTCGCGGGTGCCGCGGGTCCGTCAACGGCGGGTGGTCCGGCATCGGGCGCCGCCAAGTCGCCCGTCCCGACGGTCCCGGCGCCGCCCAGCACTTCGTCCTGCACGTACTGATCGCGGTTCTGCTGGGCGTGGGCGGCCATGTTCAGCACCACGTCACCGCCCATGCTGCTGCCGAAGAAGCTGATCTCGCGTGGCTTGACCTCCGCGATGAGGGCGTCGAACTTGTCCCGGATGTCCTGGTCGTTGATGCCGCTGCCGTACACCATGCTGAACACCCGCGCACCGCCGGCCTCGAGCGAGGGCAGCAGGGCCAGTGCGACGCCGGTGCCGCTCGTCCGGTTCAGCCCGCCGACGACGACCGTCAGCCGGCCCCCGGGTCGTGAGGGAGTGTCGATCGATGAGGAGACCTCGACGAACCGTGCGCCGTGCGACGGCCAGACCAACGCATCGGCCACCCGCTGGTCCACCTTCAGCGCACCCCAGAAGCCTGCCACCACCAACCCGACGATCACTAGCGGGAACCACCACCGGCTGCGGAACCGGGCGCGCCGCTCGGAACGGTCGCGGCGCACTGCCTGACGGACCTCGGTCGAGTCGTACTGACCAGCGGGGACCGGCGGCATCTGCGGCATCACGGTGGGCATCGGCCTGATCAGCCGGGGCATCGGGGCGGCGACCGTGGGCATCGGGGCGGCGACCGTGGGGATCGGGGCGGCGACCGTGGGCATCGGTGCCGGTGCCGGCGACTCCCGGGGCCGTTCGACGCAGTCACACGGGACGAGCGGGTGCGTGGGAGTCGTCTGCCCGCGGGCACGGCGCACCCCGGACAAGATCGACACAGCCCCGACTCCTTGACCTTCTCTTTACCTTTCCAGGAGTCCCAGTGTGCGCGCGGGGCCAGCGGGCGGCGAGGGTGCGGTGATCACCGCACCCGCACCGGCGGCGAAACCACCCGTTCGGTTCGGGCAGACTGTAGGTCGGCCGCGCAACGCCGAATCCGCATCATGCGGTCGGGTGAGCGGTGGCCCCTGATCACGAACAAAGACGATCATGAAACGAGTTCCGAGAGGACCCGGCGTGCCCGAGTTTATTTACACGATGAAGAGGGCCCGCAAGGCCGTGGGCGACAAGGTCATCCTCGATGACGTCACGATGTCCTTCTACCCGGGGGCGAAGATCGGCGTCGTCGGACCCAACGGCGCGGGCAAGTCGACCATCCTGAAGATCATGGCCGGGCTGGACACTCCCAGCAACGGCGAGGCCTTCCTCACGCCCGGCTTCAGCGTCGGCATCCTGATGCAGGAACCGCACCTGGACGAAAGCAAGACCGTGCTGGAAAACATCCAGGAGGCGTTCGGTGGGATCAACGCCAAGCTCGCGCGATACAACGAGATCGCCGAGCTGATGGCCACCGACTACTCCGATGCCCTGATGGAGGAGATGGGCACCCTCCAGGAGGACCTCGACCACGCCGGCGCGTGGGACCTGGAGGCCCAGATCGACCAGGCCATGGATGCGTTGCGCTGCCCGGCCGGCGATGCGTCCGTCGCGATCCTGTCCGGCGGCGAGCGCCGCCGGGTCGCGCTGTGCGAACTGCTGCTGTCCGCTCCCGACCTGCTGCTGCTCGACGAGCCGACCAACCACCTGGACGCCGAGTCGGTGCAATGGCTCGAGCAGTTCCTGGCGTCGTACCCGGGTGCGGTCCTCGCCGTCACCCACGATCGGTACTTCCTGGACAACGTCGCTCAGTGGATCGCCGAGGTGGACCGGGGCCGGCTCATCCCGTACGAGGGCAACTACTCCACCTACCTGGAGAAGAAGTCCGAGCGGATGACGGTCGAGGGCCGCAAGGACGCCAAGCTGGCCAAGCGGCTCAAGGAAGAGCTGGCCTGGGTGCGCTCCGGCGCGAAGGCCAGGCAGGCGAAGTCGCGCGCCCGGTTGCAGCGCTACGAGGAGATGGCTGCCGAGGCCGAGCGCACCCGCAAGCTCGATTTCGAGGAGATCCAGATTCCGCCGGGCCCACGGCTGGGCTCGATCGTGGTGGAGGTCGACGACCTGGAGAAGGGTTTCGGCGACCGGATCCTGATCGACGACCTGTCGTTCACCCTGCCGCGCAACGGGATCGTCGGCGTGATCGGCCCCAACGGCGTCGGCAAGACGACCCTGTTCAAGACCATCGTCGGCCTCGAGAAGCCGGACAAGGGCAACGTGAAGATCGGCGAGACGGTCAAGCTGTCCTATGTCGACCAGAACCGGGGCGGGCTCGACCCCAAGAAGAACGTCTGGCAGGTGGTCTCCGACGGCCTGGAATTCATCAAGGTCGGTCACGTGGAAATGCCCTCCCGTGCCTATGTTTCGGCTTTCGGGTTCAAGGGGCCGGACCAGCAGAAGCCGTCCGGAGTGCTGTCCGGCGGGGAGCGCAACCGGCTCAACCTGGCGCTGACGCTCAAGGAGGGCGGGAACCTGATCCTGCTCGACGAACCGACCAACGACCTCGACGTCGAGACGCTCGGTTCGCTCGAGCATGCGCTCGAGCAGTTCCCGGGCTGCGCGGTGGTGATCTCCCACGACCGCTGGTTCCTGGATCGGACCTGCACCCACATCCTGGCCTGGGAGGGCGACGACGAGGACCCGTCACGGTGGTACTTCTTCGAGGGCAACTTCTCCGACTACGAGAAGAACAAGATCGAGCGACTGGGCGCGGATGCCGCCCGGCCGCACCGGGTGACCCATCGCAAGCTGACCAGAAGCTGACCGATTCCCCGATAGAACCGCCGCACCACCGCGTGCGCTGACCCGACTGCGGTGGGGCCGGGTGGCATAGGCTCGTCCCGGACGTCGGCGCAGAGTGGCGCGGGAA
>DASQFG010000304.1:0-1688 GCA_035633315.1 Nakamurella sp.
CGGTCCGTTGTCGCGCGCGATGCGCCGGTGAATGTTGATCAGCGGTCGGACCGTCCTCGGCGATGTCCTCAGCCGGGCTGGCTCCGGAGCTCAGCAGCGTGTTCCTGCGTGAGGGCGACGTACCGCTCGGCGTTGCCGACGATCCCGGCCTGTTCCTCCTCGGTGAGCTTCCGCCGGACCTTCCCGGGAATGCCCGCGACCAGCGAGCCGGGCGGGATCTGCGCGCCTTCCAGGACGACGGCGCCGGCCGCAACCATCGACCCGGCGCCGACCACCGCCCCGTTCAGGACTACTGCGCCCATTCCGATCAGGCAGTCGTCGCGCACCGTGCACCCGTGCAGGACCGCCCGGTGACCGACGCTCACTCCTGACCCGACGGTCGCCGGGAAGCCGGCGTCGGCGTGCACCACAACGCCGTCCTGCAGGTTGCTGCCCTCACCGATGCTGATCGTCGAGGTGTCGGCGCGGACCACCGCGCCGTAGAAGACGCCGACCCGGGCGGCGATCGTGGTCGCGCCGATCACCGTCGCGGAGGGCGCGATCCAGGCGGACGGGTCCACCGACGGGGCCGTTCCCCGAAAGGCGATGCGTTGCGGTGCCGCGGACATGGGTTCTCCTTGTGGATGTCAGCTGAGCCGGTCAGCTGCGGGGAATGACGAAGTCGACGAGCGCGGTGGTAGCACCGCGCCCGACATCTGCCCACTCGCTGTCGACCGAGAGCACCGCGACGGCCGACGTCGGGAACTTGTTGCGCATCCGGGACAGCGCCGCCTCATCGGAACCGGACCCGGCCAGATCCTCCGCCAGCCCGGGCAGGCCGGGTGCATGCCCGATGAGCACGATCGTGCGCTCAGCGGGATCGACGGTCCGGATGAGGCCTTCCAGCTCGTCCGGGTAGGCGTCGTAGATGTCCTCGGTGTAGGTGATCGGCCGCGCGGTGAGCCCAGCCGCGGCCGCCGTCTGCCGGGTGCGCTCGGCGGTCGAGCAGAGAATGCGATCGATGCTCGGCTGCCGGTCGGCGATCCACGCTCCAGCCAGGGCCGCTTCTCGTTCTCCCCTCCCGGCCAGCGGTCGCTGGTGATCCGCCACACCCGGCGGATAGGCGGACTTCGCATGACGCAGCAGGATCAGGGTGCGGCGGGATTTGGCGCTCATCCGCCCATCCAACCGTGCCGGGAAGACGTCGGCCGCTCCGGGCGGCAGGGGTGTCAGGTCCGCGCCATGACGGCCGCGTGTCGGGCTCCGACTCCGACTCCGACTCCGACTCCGACTCCGGCTCCGGCCGCCGGGCGACGGAGGCCGCGGCCGAGCCACCACCACCGCAGCGCGAGGAATCGCACGGCACCGACGGCGCCGTTCACCGCGACGAGGGCGACGACCCCGTTCAGCCCGGTGGGCTCGTTCAACAGCGCGAGCGCCAGGGAGCTGAGCCCGAGCGCGGCCAGGCTGCTGACCAGACCGACCAGATGGTCCCTCTCACTGGCGCGGCCGGTCAGCTGGAAGGTGTAGCGGCGGTGCGTCGCGTTGGCCACCAGGGTGGAGACCAGCCAGGCCAGCACGTTGGCCAGCTGCGGACCCGCCGACCCGTCCAGGAAGGCGTACAGCGCGAGTTGTGCACCCGTGGCGGCCATCCCGACGGCGGCGAAGCCCAGCCCCTCACCGGTGACGCCGGTGCGGACGCGGTGGGT
>DASQFG010000305.1:0-3301 GCA_035633315.1 Nakamurella sp.
AGGTTGTTCTCCACGTAGAAGTTCCGCAGGTAGAACGCGTGCATGGCGGCCGGCATCCGGGTGCTGTCGGCGTTCCAGGCGAGGATGTCGAACGCCGGCGGCGGCTGGCCCATCAGCCAGTTCGACACCACGTAGTTGAAGATCAGGTCGTTGGCCCGCAGGATGTCGAAGGTGCCGGCCATGGTCTCGCCCTCGAGCCGGCCCGCCTTGAGCATCTTCTTCTCGAGCCGCTCGACGGTGCGCAGGTCGGTGAACACACCGAGCGCGCCGGGCTCGGCGTAATCCAGCATGGTGTTCAGCAGGGTCAAGGAGCCGATCCGGCTGTCCCCGTCCTGGGTCAGGTACGACGCGGTGATCGCGGTCATCGCGCCACCGAGGCAGAGCCCGACGATGTCGATGGTGTGAGCCCCGGTGATCTCCTCGATGACGTCCAGCGCCGTCTGCGGGCCGTACACCAGGTAGTCGTCCATGGTGGTGTCGTACATGTCGGCCGAGGGGTTCTTGTAGCTGATCGCGAACACCGTGCGGCCGTGCTGCACGGCCCATTCGATGAAGCTCCGGCCGGGCGCGAGGTCCATGATGTAGTACTTGTTGATCCACGGCGGGCTGCACAGCAGCGGGGCGGCGTGGACCTGCTGGGTCTGCGGCTCGTACTGCAGCAGCTCCATCAACTCGTTGCGGTACACCACCTTTGCCGGCGTGCAGGCCAGGTTCTCGCCCACCGTGAAGCCGCTGGTGTCGACCTGGCTGGGTTTGCCGCCATTGTGTCGGACGTCGCCGACGAAGTTCCTGGCGCCCTTGATCAGGCTCGCGCCCGCGGTGTCGAAGGCCCGCTGCAAGGCGGCCGGGTTGGTCGGCAGGAAGTTGGTCGGCGCGGCCGCGTCGATCAGCAGGTCGAGCGCCACCATCGCCTTGCGGGACGCTTCCGCCTCCAACGACGCGGAGCTGACGACGTCCCTGGCGGAACGCGCCGCCGCCAGGTAGGCCAACCGGATCCCGTAGAACAGCGGGTTGGTGTCCCACGCCGGCGCCGCGAACCGGCGGTCCTTGGGGTCCACCTCGACCGGCGGTTGCGGTGAGCGGCCGAGCCAGCGCAGCGACGAGACGACCGGGATCTTCACCAGGTCGGCGGTGAGATCTATCCCGGCGCGGACAGGTCTGGCCGGATGTCGCAGCGACGCACGCAACGCCTGGGTCAGGGCATCGCGAAAACCCGCGGTGTCGTTGTCCTCGAACAGGTCGGCCTCCGGCGCGAGCACGTTCGCCGCGCGTTCGGCGACCTCGCGCAGCGTTTCGGGCAGTTCGGGTGCCATACCGTCATCCTTCCGTCGGGCCGAAGCGCTGCCGTGAACGTCCCGCTGGTCGGAATCGGGTCACAGCGGAGGCAGAATGCGGGGACGATCGTCACCGGCGAGCGACCTGTCCGCCGATCGCGACGACGGCGCGGCAGGTCAGACCCCGCACTCACCGGTCACCCTAGCGGGACTTTGCTGGATAAGTTGATCTTGGTCGGCTGACGGATCCGACTCGGCGTGTCTGATCTGCGACGACACGGCGTGTCGGATTGACTATCTACGCCGAATGGCCTATGACCTAAAGTGTGTCCAGTGTGTACAAGAAGATCATCAACGGGAAGCCGTACTACTACCTGCGCGAAATGGGCTGGGTCGACGGCAAACCGAAGATGGTGTCCGAGCGGTACCTCGGGTCGGCCGCCGACATCGTCGCGGCGATGGACGCCGTGGAGGCGGCGATGCTGCCGCAGCGGATCCTGCATTTGAAGTTCGGGGACCTGGCCGCGGTCTGGTCGATGCTCACCGACCTGGACGTCGTGGGCGTGATCGACGAGGTGGTCGGCACCCGCCGCTCCGATGCGGGTGCCTCGGTCGGGCAGTACCTGGCGTTGGCCGCGTTGGGCCGGCTGGTGAAACCAGGCTCGAAACGGGCCTTCGCCGACTGGTGGGCCACCACCGCCGGGGACCGGTTCAGCAAGATCGGCGCGAAAGTACTCGATCACCGAAAGTTCTGGGACGCCATGCACGCGGTGGATGCTGCTGCTTTGCAGGAGATCTCGACCCGGCTGGCGATCAAGATGATCGAGACGTTCGACCTTGACGTGTCCAGTGTGGCCCTGGATATGACGAATTTCGCCACCTACATCGACACCACCAATGACAAAGCGCCGATCGCGCAGCGCGGCAAAGCGAAACAGAAACGGACCGACCTCCGCCTGGTCGGACTGGGCATGCTCGTCACCCGGAACGGCGGGGTGCCGCTGGCCTGGCACGCCTACCCCGGGAACCGACCCGACGTCACCCAGTTCCCGGCGCTGATCGACCAACTCGCCGGCAGCTACACCCACCTGGCCGCCACCGCCGCCGGCGACGCCAGGTCTGGTTCCGGTTCTGCCGGCGTGGGCGGCGGTAGCGGCGGCGCGGACCTCGGGTCGATGACGGTGGTGTTCGACGCCGGGCAGAACTCGGAAGCCAACTTCACCCACCTGGCCGGCACCGGGTTGCACTACGTCGGGTCGGTCCCACCCTCGGACTGCCCCGACCTGTTGGCGCTGTCCGCCGACGACCGCGCACCGGTCGATGCCGACCGCTACCCCGGGGTCAGCGCAATCGACACCCGCCGGGTCGTCCACGGCCAGGACCGCAGAGTCGTACTCACCCATTCCCAAACGTTGCACGACGATCAGGCCCGATCATTCACCGGCACCACCCTGGCCAAAGTCGGACGACAACTGGACGAGTTGGCCGCGACTTTGGCCAGGGGGAAAACCCGCCGCAACCGTGAACAACTCGAAACCGAAATCCTGAAGCTCACCCACGACCAGTGGGTCGCAGCCGTCATCGACTGGGAACTGACCGGGGACACCCCCGCCGACCGCCGACTCACCTGGACAATCAACCCAGACAAGCGAAACACGTTGGAGGAGCGGGTGTTCGGCAAACGGATCCTGATCACCGACCACCAGGACTGGCCAATTGTCGACGTCGTCGCCGCCTACAGATCCCCATCAGAAATCGAATTCGGCTTCCGGCAACTCAAAGACCCCCACGAAGTGCCGTTCTCCCCCATGTTCCACTGGACAGACAACAACATCGCGGTACACACCTTCACCTGCGTCCTGGCCCTGCAACTGGCCCACCTGATGAGACTCAAAGCCCGCCGGACCCGCCACGACCTGTCCGTCAAAGCCCTGCTGGACACCCTGGCCGGAATCGAAGAGTCCGTCATGATCTACCCCTCGACCGGCGGCCGACCCAAAGCCCGACGGATGACCACCGACATGACC
>DASQFG010000306.1:0-20311 GCA_035633315.1 Nakamurella sp.
TCGACTTGTGTTCGGTGGCGTACAGGGCTTGCCGGGTGGCGAGGGTGCGGTTCCAGACGACGCGGACGCACCCGAATGTGCGGTTCAACACCGCCGCCTGTTCGGGGTCCGGGTAGGCCCGAACCTTGTACGCCGACCTCATCCCTACAGTTCACAGGAGACACCCGACATGAGTAACGCCATTCCTCCCCGCCGTGAACGACCGGGCATCCTGGCGCTTTCCCCGGTGATCCTGATTCCGCAGCGGCTCCGTGTTCCGAGGTCCGGGGCGAGAACTCGGGTTTTGAGCTCAGTTGCCGGCCAGGCTGATCAGGTAGTCGACGTCGGCGGGCTGCATGCCCTTGAGCAGCGACACGAAGATGTCCGAGAACGACCGCACCGGGCTGACGTACCACTGCCCGTCCACCTGGACGGTGACGATGCCCAGACCGACGATCTGCTGGAACTCGCGCTTGATGATGTCGACCATCGTCGGGTCCAGGTCCTGACTGCCGGCGGCCTGCGAGATGAAGTCCTCGATGGTGGACTGATCCAGGGTCTGCGTCTGACCGTCCAGATCGACGGTCAGCGACCCGGCGGCGGGGTCCCGGGTAATGGTCGCGGTCTGGCCTTGCGCGCTGACCGTCAGTGAGGCCAACGAGACCTTCTTGCCGCCCGTGACGTCGCTGACCGCCCAGCTGGCGTCCTTCACGGTGAAGCCGAGATCGTTGATGCCCGAGCTCACATCGGAGGTGTCGATGTTGTCGATCAGCAGCTTGCCGTAGTCGTGCAACACACCCATCTCGTCGGGCGCGGTGAGCGCGATGACGCCGTCTACATCGCCGGCGGATGCCTCCTTGACGAACGCGTCCACCGCGGCTTCCGGTGAGGACGACCCGACGGCCGCGATCCTGTCGGCAGCGGTCGGGTTGGGCAGGCCGGCCTGATGGGTGGCGTTGTCCGCGATCGAATAGAACAGGCTGACGTACCACTGGCCGCCGCGCTGCACCGTGGCGATCCGGATCGGCCCGCCGTTGCTGGAAACGGCGTCGGCGATGTTGACGGTCTGGCTCTGCGGTTCGGCCTGGCTGATCTGGTCGGCGAACTTGCTCTTGATCTTGTCGCTGAGCGGGAGCTGATCGGGGTTGCTGGCGATGGTGACCGTCCCGCCGGTCAGCTTGACCACCCGCAGGTTGTCGTTGATGGTCTCGTCGGTCGGGTCGAAGGTGAGTCCCGAGACGGTGATCGACGTACCGGTGAGCGAGGTCGTCGACGCGGAGGGCCCGAGTACGTCCAGTCGCTTCAGTTCGGACAGCACGTCGGCGTTGAGGTCGGTGAACAGGGAGGCCTCGGCCGGATCGAGCTGGCCGGCGAGGCCGATTGGATCGGACTTGCTCAGCGACGTGAACAGCGCGTTGACCGCCGCCTGCGGGCTCGGCTGACCCGAAGCGGACTGGGTGTCCCGGATCGCGAAGAACCAGACGCCGGCGCCGGCCAGCAGTGCCACCACCACCGCGATGGCGGTGACGATCATCGGGGCGCGGGTCTTCGGAGCCCGCGCCGACGGTGGGGTCTGCGGCTGTCCGGGTTGCTGCCAGCCCTGCGGGCCGGTGGGTTGTCCGGGTTGCTGCCAGCGCTGCGGGCCGGTGGGTTGTCCGGGTTGTTGCCAGCCCTGCCAGCCCTGCGGGCCGGTGGGTTGTCCGGGTTGTTGCCAGCCTTGCCATGCCGGCTGCCGTGCGTCCCCAGCCCCGTAGGGCTCCCCGCGACCGGTTCCGCCTTGATTTCCCCCGGCCTGATTTCCCCCGGCCTGATTTCCCCCGGCCTGATTTCCCCCGGCCTGATCCCCCCCGGCCTGATACCCCCCGATGTCACGCCCGCCTTGGTCACTCACGAGTACTGCCGTCCTTCCTGGTCCCGGTCCAACGGAACGTCTGCGGTGTTCATGTGTCAGCCCCGCCGTCGAGGCCTGGCTAGGAGCACCCCTGCCCACCCGGACGCCCCCGGTGGCCGTCTCCCATTGTGACGCTTCCGTCAGCCGTTTGGTCCTAGCCCGGGACGTCGATTCCGCCAGGCGCCGACGATCAGCATTGCGCCGCCCACAGTGAGCAACATTCCGCCGGCGGAAGTCACCGATGGCCCTATCGGGTCGACCTGCACGCCGATCGCGCCGCTACCACTGACGGCCAGCAACGCCAGCGAAACAGCGGCGATGGCGATGCCGAGCAGCACACACAACGCGCCGGCGACCACCCACCGACGCAGCAGGGCGGCGACCACCGGCGCAGCGCACAACAGTCCTATCAGGGGCCAACCCGCCACCAGGGAACCCAATACGCCGTCCCCGGCGATTCCGAGTCGATCGATCATGCCCGTGACGGCGTAGCTGGAGCGCCGAACCTGGCCCGAGACGACCCACGGCAGGAACGAACCGACCAGCGCAAGGACCAGTCCGGCGGCGGCGAACACCAGCGCAGCCACCCTGCCCAGGTGGGTCGCAGGCCGGTTTCCGGGCGCGTGGATCACCGCACCAGTGTCGAGGATGATCACGCTGCGTAGAAATTCAGTGACGTTCGTCATGGATGTCCGAATTGGGACCAATGGGTTTAGCGTGACCACTGGCCAATAGGGGGAACAAAGTGGCAAGGTTCTCCTTGGCGTGTCGTGTTGACATCGTCACGGTCGGTAGTTGGACCGGTGATCCGCGAGAACGTTCGCGGGGGAGGAGCCTGAAGTGCCTGTCCGCACCCGTCCCCGCGGCATCGCGTCGATGCTGGGCGGCGTCGTACTGGCCTGGATCGTAGTTGTCGGCACGGCGCTGCCCGCCGGTGCTGTGCCACCCCCGCCGGACAACCCGTCTGATGATCAAATCCAGGCCGGACAGGGCCAGGTGGCAACCTCCGCCGCCGAGGTCGGACGGCTGTCCGGGCTGGTCAGCAAGACCGAAGGCGACATCGAGCGCCTGAAGAACGACATGGAGCTGAAGGCGGAGCTGGCGAACAAGGCCGCCGTCGACCTCCAGGTGGCGCAATCCGATGCCGCTGCCGCGTCCGCCTTCGCCACTGCGGCACAGTCGGACGCCGACGCCGCAGGCAAGGCCATCGACGACGCCAAGGCAAAGGCAGCCTCCTTCGCAGCCGCGTCGTTCCGCCAGGGGTCCGTGCTCGGTTCGATGACGGCGCTGCTGGATTCCGGCAGCGCCACCGACCTGCTGCAGCGGCGGGAGCTGCTCGAACAGGTCTCCGGAACCCAGCTCAACGCGATCGCCAACCTGGAGAGCACCCGCAACCACAAGGCCAACCTCGACTCGGCCGCCCGTGCCGCGCTCGATGTCGCCAACGCCGCCCAGGCCAGGGCGGACCAGGCCAAGAAGGACGCCGACACCGCCCAGCAGCGGGCCGCCGACTCACTCGCCGCGGGTCAGGACCAGCTCACGGCGCTGGAAGGCCAGCTGACCCAGCAGCAGAACGACTATCACGCCGCCCTGTCGAACGTCGCCGGTCTGCAGCAGCAGCGGGACCAGTACAACCAGTGGCTGGCCCAGAAGCAGGCCGAGGAAGAGGCGGCCCGCAAGGCCGCCGAGGAGGCGGCACGGCAGGCTGCCGCCGCCGCGGCGGCTGAAGCCGCCCGCCAGGCCGCCGAAGCGGCCGCCGCCCGAGCAGCGGCCCAGGCCGCCGCCGAGGAGGCCGCGGGGCAACAGGCCGCCGAGCAGGAAGCCGCCGCCGAACGCGAGTCGGCCGCCCAGGAGGCCGGCAACCAGGCCGCTCGGGCGGCTCAACAGGCCGCAGCCAGCTCCGAACCCTTCTACGACAGCTGCGACGACGCGCGCGCGGCCGGACGCGGCCCGATCTCCCAGGGCGAACCCGGCTACCGGTCGGCCCTTGACCCCAATGGCAACGGCGTCGCGTGCGAGGGCACCGTTGCAGTCGCCGACGCAGCAGCGAACATTTCCGCCCCGACATCGGACAGCGTCTACTACGACAGCTGCGATGCAGCCAGGGCCGCGGGACAGGGCCCGATCGCCCGCGGGGAACCTGGCTACCGGTCGGCGCTCGACCCGAATGGGAACGGCACCGCCTGCGAAGGCGTGGCCGCGACCACCCCGGTCTCCACCGCCGTGCGGACGGTCGGCTCGTTCAGCTCCTCCGATTCCTCGGGAGGGCAGCAGGTGGTCGACGCGGCGATGGCCTACCTGGGCACGACGTACGCGTGGGGTGGCGGCGACTACTCCGGTCCGTCGCAGGGCATCCACGATGGCGGCGTGGCGGACCGGTACGGCGACTACAACAAGGTCGGGTTCGACTGCTCGGGGCTGGCGCTGTACGCCTGGGCCCAGGTCGGGGTGTACCTGCCGCACTATTCCGGGTACCAGTACACGGGCCAGCCGCATGTCTCCCGCAGCGACCTGCAGCCCGGTGACCTGGTGTTCTACGCCTACGACACGTCCGATCCGAGCTCCATTCACCACGTGGCGATCTGGATCGGCAACAACCAGATCGTCGAGGCGCCCAACTCCGGGTCCTACGTGAGGATCTCCACGATGTACTGGAACGGGTTCATCGGCGCGGCCCGGCCGGCCGGCTGACCGGTCCTCCCGTGACGCAGCCGGTTGCCGCGATCGTGCTGGCCGGCGGCCGCGGGCGCCGATTGGGCGACGTCGACAAACCCGAACTGGCCGATCGCGACGGACGGACATTGCTGGAGGGGGTGCTCGCGGCCGTCGCTGACGCGTTGGTGGTCGTCGTCGGCCCACCGCGGGACCTCCCACCAGGCATCATCTCGGTGCGTGAGGACCCGCCCGGTGGTGGCCCGGCGGCCGCGGTGGCGGCCGGATGCCTGACCCTGGCCGAGTCGCCGGGACCGGCGGGCCGGTTGCCTCCCGATGCGCTGGTCGCGGTGCTCGCGGCCGACCTTCCACATGTCACCGCCGGTACCGTCGAGCTGTTGTGCGCAGCAGTGGACGCCCATCCCGATGCCGGCGGGGCCCTGCTGGTCGACTCGGCCGGTCGGCGCCAGCACCTGGTCGGCGTCTGGCGGCAGGTCGCGCTGCTCTCCGCGGTGCGGCAGCGGCGGAGCTGGGACGGCGCATCACTGAAGGAGCTGTTCGCGCCGATACCGGTCTTCGAGTCGCCGGCGCTCGGCGATGAGACCGCCGACATCGACACGCCCGATGACCTGCGCAGATGGCTGGGACGCTGAGGGATTCGACGCAGCGCCGCCATTGCTCACCCACCGTCACCAGCTCGGGCGGCCCACCCGGTCGGGGGAGTTTGCGCCCGCCCGGGCGCGCGGACTGGACAATGGTCAGCGTGATGCACCTGACGAGGAGGAGCCGGTGACCCCAGAGTCATTGAGCGAGGCGGCAATCGGCGGGACGGCCGGCGGTCGGGCGGGCGGGGCACAGGGCCAACCGGTGCACACACCGGCCGGCGACGCGGCACTGCTGGAACGCACGGTGTTCGAGGTCAAGCGGGTGATCGTCGGGCAGGACCGGCTGGTCGAGCGGATGCTCGTCGGGTTGCTGGCCAAGGGACACCTGCTGATCGAGGGTGTTCCCGGGGTGGCCAAGACGCTGGCAGTGGAGACGTTCGCGCGGGTGGTCGGCGGGACGTTCTCCCGGATCCAGTTCACTCCCGACCTGGTGCCCTCGGACCTGCTCGGCACCCGGATCTACCGGGTCGGCCGCGAACAGTTCGACATCGAGCTCGGCCCGGTGGTCGCCAACTTCGTGCTCACCGACGAGATCAACCGGGCGCCGGCCAAGGTGCAGTCGGCGTTGCTGGAGGTGATGGCGGAGCGGCATGTGTCGATCGGCGGGAAGACCTTCCCGATGCCCGACCCGTTCCTGGTGATGGCCACCCAGAATCCGATCGAGAACGAGGGCGTGTACCCGCTGCCGGAGGCGCAGCGCGACCGGTTCCTGTTCAAGCTGCTGGTCGGGTACCCCGAACCGGACGAGGAACGCGAGATCGTCTACCGGATGGGCGTTGTCCCGCCGGTGGCCCAGCAGGTGCTGCCGGTCGGCGAACTCGTCCGGCTGCAGAACGTCGCGTCCAACGTCTTCGTGCACCACGCCCTGGTCGATTACGTCGTCCGGTTGGTCTTCGCGACCAGAACACCGGCCGAGCACGGGCTCACCGAGGTCGCCGGGTGGCTGTCCTACGGCGCGTCCCCGCGCGCCTCACTCGGCATCATCGCGGCGGCCCGCGCGCTGGCGCTGGTGCGCGGGCGTGATTTCGTGGTGCCGCAGGACGTCATCGACGTCTCCGCGGACGTGTTGCGGCACCGGTTGGTGCTGTCGTACGACGCACTCGCCGACGGCATCCCCGTCGAGGTGATCCTCGGGCGTCTGCTGCAGGCGATCCCGCTGCCGCAGGTCAGCCCCTACACCCACCCCGGTGCGGCGTGATGAGTGCTTCCTGCCATGGCTGAGCTCGTGCAACCCGGGGTGATCAGCACCTCGGATCCGGCCAGGCTGGATGCCGCGCTGGCCACCCTGGAACTCACCGTCCGGCGGCGGCTGGACGGTCTGCTGCAGGGCAACCACCTCGGGCTGGTGCCCGGTCCCGGCACCGAACCGGGCGATGCCCGGGTCTACAACCCCGGTGACGACGTGCGCCGGATGGACTGGTCGGTGACGGCCAGGACCACCGAACCGCACATCCGGCAGACGGTCGCCGACCGTGAGTTGGAGACCTGGCTGGTCGCCGACCTCTCGGCGTCACTGGACTTCGGCACCACCGGCTGCGAGAAGCGGGATCTGGTGGTGGCCGCGGCCGCCGCGGTCGGTCACCTGACCAGCGGTGGCGGCAACCGGATCGGCGCGATCGTGGCGACCGGGGCCGGCATCAGCCGGATCCCGGCGCGTGGTGGGCGTCCCGCCCTGCAGCACCTGCTGCGCGCGTTGGCCGCGACCCCGCGTACCGGACCCGGCGACCGCGGTGATCTCGCCGTCGCGCTGGAACAGCTGCGCCGGCCGCCGCGACGCCGCGGGTTGGCCGTCGTGCTGTCGGACTTCATCGGCCCGCTCAACTGGGAACGGCCGCTGCGGGCACTGTCCGGGCGGCACGACCTACTCGCCGTCGAGGTGCTCGATCCGCGCGATCTGGAACTGCCGGACGTCGGCATGGTGACCCTGGTCGACCCGGAAACCGGTCGCACCAAAGAGGTTTCCACCACCGCCCAGCTGCGGTCGGCGTTCGCCGAGGCGTCCGCACAGCACCGGGCAGAGGTGGACGTCGCACTGCGCCGGGCCGGTGCGGCGCACCTGGTGCTGCGCACCGACCGGGACTGGATCGCCGACGTGCTGCGGTTCGTGATGAGTCGCAAACGCGGCTGGACCGGCGCGGCCACCAGCCCGCCGGTGGCCCGCGCGGGGGAGGCCTGGTGAACTTCGCCTACCCGTGGTGGCTGGCCGCCGCCGTGGTGGTGATCGGACTGGCCGTCGGCTACCTGCTGGCCCAACGCCGCACCCGACGGCACACCATGCGGTTCGCCAACCTCGAGTTGCTCGAGCGGGTGGCGCCGCGCCGGCCGGGCCGCTGGCGGCACCTGCCCACCGCGCTGGTGCTCACCGGCCTGGTGCTGCTGACCGTCGCGCTGGCCGGTCCGACAGCCGACGCCAAGGAACCGCGCAACCGGGCGACAGTAATGCTGGCGATCGACGTGTCGCTGTCCATGATGGCCACCGACGTCGCCCCGAACCGGTTCGCCGCGGCACAGGAGGCCGCCGGTCAGTTCGTCGACGACCTGACCCCCGGGGTGAACCTGGGCATCGTGTCCTTCGCCGGCATCGCCACGGTGCTTCTCACCCCGACCACGGATCGAGCGGCGGCACATCGGGCAATCGACGGGCTGACCCTGGACGAGCGGACCGCGACCGGCGAAGCGATCATCTCGTCGCTGCAGACCATCGAGCTGTTCTCCAAGACCATCGCGGGCCCCACCGAGGCCGGCGAGCCGGCCTCGCCACCCGCCCGGATCGTCCTGATGACGGACGGCAAGCGCACCGTCGGGCGCACCGAGCAGGACGCCGCTCAGCGGGCCGCCGACGCCAAGGTCCCGGTGTCGGTGATCGCCTTCGGCACCGACCGCGGATCGATCGTGGTCAACAACGAGCAGGTGGAAGTGCCGCTGGACACCGAGGCCATGCAGCAGATCGCCCAGATCTCCGGCGGCGACTTCCACACCGCCGCGACCTCGCAGGAGCTCAAGTCCGTCTACTCACAGCTCGGCGAGCAGATCGGGTACGAGGTCAAGCAGCGTGACGTCTCCCGCCCCTGGATGATCGCGGGCACCGCGCTGGTCATTCTGGGTGCCGCGGCGGCCCTGACGCTGACCACAAGAATCCCCTGACCACCGAATCCCTGACGGCGCATTTCCCTGCGCCCAGCCCTGTGGGGTCCGTGTGGGGTCCCGGGCAACCGTGCGCGCGCCGGACCGGGCCGGATCCGGCCGGATCCATCGGTGGCCGATAGGGTTCCTCCCGCCACCCCTGCACCAGTTCACCGCTCTGGAGGACACCGTGACCTCAGCCGTGCCCGACAGCCCCACAGGCCGATCGGTGCTGGTGACCGGCGGCAATCGCGGGATCGGGCTGGCCATCGCCCGCGCGCTGGCCGACGCCGGCCACCGGGTGACGATCACCCACCGATCCGGCGAGCCGCCGGCGGGCCTGGCCGGCGTGGTGTGCGACGTCACCGACCCGGCGAGCATCGATGCGGCGTTCACCGAGGTCGAGAAGACCCAGGGTCCGATCGAGGTCCTCGTCTCGAACGCGGGCATCACCGACGACACCCTGCTGCTGCGGATGAGCGACGACGCCTTCACCCGGGTACTGGACGCCAACCTGACCGGTTCGTACCGGGTCGCCAAACGAGCGGCCACCGGCATGCTGCGCAAGCGCTGGGGTCGGATGATCTTCATCTCGTCGGTGGTGGGTCTCTCCGGCAGCGCGGGACAGGCCAACTACTCCTCCTCCAAGGCCGGGCTGGTCGGCCTGGCCCGGTCGATCGCCCGGGAACTCGGTTCCCGCACGATCACCGCGAACGTCATCGCGCCGGGTTTCGTGGACACCGCCATGACACGGGCGCTACCGGAGGCGCGGCGGACCGAGATCATCGCCCAGGTGCCGCTCCGCCGGTACGCAGATCCGTCGGAGATTGCTGCTGCCGTGGTGTTTCTCGCCTCGGAGGGAGCCGGTTACATCACCGGGGCGGTACTACCGGTCGACGGCGGGCTTGGCATGGGACATTGACCCACAGTGTTTCCGGGTCGGCTGACCTGCCCGCACCTTTCGATACGAGCCAAAGATGGGGCCCAACTCATGACCGATCAGCTCGGCACCGGACTCCTGTCCGGCAAGAACCTGCTCATCACCGGAATCATCACCGAGGCGTCGATGGCGTTCCACACGGCTCGGCTGGCCCAGGAGCAGGGCGCCACCGTGGTGCTGACCGGGTACGGGCGCCTTTCGCTCGTCGAGCGCATCGCCAAGCGGTTGCCGCAGCCTGCGCCGGTGATCGAACTCGACGTCACCGACCAGGCGCAATTGGACTCGCTGGCCGACCGGACGGGTGAACACGTCGACGGCCTGGACGGGGTTCTGCATTCGATCGGGTTCGCGCCGGCCGCCGCGCTCGGCGGCAGCTTCCTGGACTGCCCATGGGAGGACGTGGCCACCACGGTGCACACTTCGGCGTACTCGCTGAAGGCCCTCGCGGTGGCCTGCCTGCCGTTGATGTCGGCCGGCGGATCGATCGTCGGCCTCGACTTCGACGCCCGCCAGGCGTGGCCCGCCTACAACTGGATGGGTGTGGCCAAGGCGGCACTTGAATCCGTGACCCGTTACCTGGCAAGGGATCTCGGGCCGCAGGGTATCCGGGTCAATCTGGTGTGCGCCGGTCCGATCAAGACGATGGCGGCCAAGTCGATCCCCGGCTTCATCGACCTGGAGAACGGATGGACCGGGCGCGCACCGCTGGGCTGGGACACCTCTGACCCCACCCCGGTGGCCAGGGCGGCGGTGGCGCTGCTGTCCGACCTGTTCCCGGCGACCAGTGGCTCGATGGTGATGGTCGACGGGGGATTCCATGCGCTGGGTTTCGGTGTTTCCGAGGTCGCTGATTGACCGAGCAGCATTCACACTCGCGTGCTGCTTTTCGCAGTTTCAGGCCGCGTCCGCTGCTGGATGTTTCCCGGTCAGCCCGAACGTCGGCGGCTGACCTGACGGTCGGGCCGCGGGACCCGGGTCCTGACCGTGGCGGCGCCGTCGCCGAGCGCCGCCACCGCAGTGGCCACCGCCGCGCGCCGCGCCTCGCCCACCGCGGCCGCCAGCGGCCGGAGCGCGTCGTCGACCACGGCGAGTTCGTGAGAGGTGACGGCGGCGGTGTCCTGACCGTTGGCCACGCTCAGCAGCGCGTGCAACGAGATCGAGGTGGCCAGCATGGCCGACGCGGCCGACGGGGTGCCCGGCGGGGAGTTCACCGCCTCGTCCAGCATCATCTGGCGGACCCGCTCCCTGGCGTGCGGGGAACCGCGCGCGACGTCCAGCGCCGTGATGGACCTGGTCGCCCGGTTGACCTCGGCGTCCAGCAGATCGTGCGCTTCGGCCAGGCTCGGCGCCGGATGCTCGACGTCGCAGCGGAACGCCCGCCACTGCCCGTCGCTGGGCACCAGACCGACGTCGATGGCCGGCAACCGGACCACCGCGCCGGCATCCAGCGCCGCCACCGCGATGTCACCGCCGACCGGCAATCCGCGCATGTCTCCCGGTCGCGGCAGCAGGAGCTCGGCCCGGCCGCCGCGACGCAGCAGCGGCAGCAACGCCGACGACCCGGCGCTCGGCCAGCCCGGCCCGGGAAGCCCGGTGGCATCGGCGATCTCGCCGGAAGCGGCACGCACACCGGCACGGTGGCCGGCGTCGTCGATGGCCGAAAGCACCTCGTCCGCACTGGCCCCGCCCTGCCACGCGGCAGCCCACAGGGCCACGGTGGTGGCCGCGCGAAGGGCGCCGATTCCGGACATGAGGGTAACCGTACGTCACGCTCGGACAGACCACCCCGCTGTGCACATTCCGGGCAGCTTCCCGTCGCAAGCGCCGGAGATTCCGGTAACATCCGCCGCCGATCCACCGGCGCAGCGGTCCGGATCGACACGCCGCCAGGCTGAGCGGGGTGCTGTCCGGATCCGCGTAGCGTAGCTCTCCGTGCCTGACCGATCTCTCCCGGACCGCCCGGGGTTCGCCTCGTATCCGCGTGACGTGCTCGCCGCTCCCCGGCGTGGCCAACACCCTCCGGCCGAGGTCCCGGCCACCCTTGACACCGTGGCCGAGGATCCGCTGTCCGGCTTCTGCGGCGCGGTGGTGGCCTGCACCTCTACCGCGGTGACTCTCGAGGATCGCAAGGGTCGCCGACGGGTCTTCCCGTTGGCACCCGGAGCGTTCCTGGTGGACGGTGCGCCCGCCACCCTGGTGCGCCCGCCGAGCGCGCCCGCGGCGCGACAGCGGTCGGCGTCGGGGTCCAGGGCGGTCGCGGGTCTGCGCGCGAGAACCGCCAAGGCGACACGGATCTGGGTGGAAGGTATCCACGATGCGGCGCTGGTGGAACGCGTCTGGGGGCACGACCTGCGGGTCGAGGGGATCGTCGTGGAGCCGATCGACGGTCTGGACAACCTGCCGTCCGCGGTCGCCGGGTTCCGCCCGGGTGACGGGCGCCGGCTCGGCGTGCTGGTCGACCACCTGGTGCCGGGTTCGAAGGAAAGCCGCATCGCCGACGGCGTCCTGTCGACGTTCGGCCACTCCGTGCTGATCACCGGCCATCCGTACATCGACATCTGGCAGGCGGTACGGCCGGCCGCGGTCGGCATCGCCGGCTGGCCCTCCGTGCCCATCGGGACCGACTGGAAGACCGGGGTGTGTGCGGCGCTGGGCGTCCCGGACACCCGGACCATGTGGAACAGGGTCAACGGTGCGGTGAGCAGTTACCGGGACCTGGACACCCCGCTGATCACCGCGATGGAGCGATTGATCGACTTCGTCACCGAACCCAACAGCCCCTGATTTTTGGCCCTGACCTGCAATTCCCGAGCTATACGTCATCGCTCTGGCAGGATGAATTCATGTCCGCATGGGTTTGGTTCGCCGGCGCGGTACTGCTGTCGATCGCCGAGGTACTCGGTGCGGAATTCGTGCTGCTCATGCTCGGCGGCGGCGCCCTGGTCACGGCCGGCGTCGCGTTGCTGTTCCCGGAACTGTTGTGGCTCCAGCTGATCGTGTTCGCGCTGGCCTCGGTCGCGCTGGTGCTCGGACTGCGGCCGATGTTGCTGCGCAAGTACTACCAGCCGTCCGCGATCCGTTCCGGCATCGAAGCGCTGATCGGGTCGAAGGCCACCGTGGTATCCACCGTCGATTCCGACGGCGGGCAGGTCAAGATCGGCGGTGAGGTCTGGTCGGCGGTGGGCATGGAAGGCCACCGGCCGCTGCCGCCGGGTACGTCCGTCACTGTCGTCGAGGTCCGCGGGGCCACCGCGGTCGTGATTTGGGGGCCATAACCACCATGGAGCCAGTTCTGATCGTCGCCATCATCATCGTGGTGCTCGTGGTGGTGGTGCTCATCCGGTCCGTCAAGGTGATCCCGCAGGCCCAGGCCGCCGTCATCGAACGCCTCGGCCGGTTCAACAAGGCCAGCGGTGCCGGCCTGGTGTGGTTGATGCCGTTCGTCGACCGGATCAGGGCGCGCATCGACCTGCGCGAGCAGGTGGTGTCCTTCCCGCCGCAGCCGGTGATCACCGAGGACAACCTGACCGTCTCCATCGACACCGTCGTCTACTTCCAGGTGACGGATCCGCGGGCGGCCGTCTATGAGATCGCCAACTACATCGTCGCCGTCGAGCAGTTGACCACCACCACGTTGCGCAACGTGGTCGGCGGGATGAACCTGGAACAGACGTTGACCAGCCGCGATTCGATCAACGGGCAGCTGCGCGGGGTGCTGGACGAGGCCACCGGCAAGTGGGGGATCAGGGTCGCCCGGGTCGAACTCAAGGCGATCGATCCGCCGCCGTCGATCCAGGAGGCGATGGAGAAGCAGATGCGCGCCGACCGTGACAAGCGCGCGATGATCCTGAACTCGGAGGGCCTGCGCGAGTCGTCGATCAAGACCGCGGAGGGCCAGAAGCAGGCAGCCGTGCTGACCGCGGAAGGCGCCAAGCAGTCCTCCATCCTGGCTGCCGAGGGTGAGCGACAGTCCCGCATCCTGCGCGCCCAGGGCGAGCGTGCCGCCCGGTACCTGCAGGCACAGGGCCAGGCCAAGGCCATCGAGAAGGTGTTCGCCGCGGTGAAGGCCGGCAAGCCGACCCCGGAACTGCTGGCGTATCAGTACCTGCAGACACTGCCGCAGATGGCACAGGGCGACGCCAACAAGGTGTGGATGATCCCCAGCGATTTCTCCAAGTCGCTGGAGGGTTTCGCACGGATGCTGGGCACCAAGGGCGATGACGGAGTGTTCCGGTACGAGCCCCCGGCTGATGAGCCGGTCGACCCGAACAAGCCCAAGCCGCGGCCGGGCGATATCGACGACGACGTCGCCGACTGGTTCGAGGGCACCTCGGCCGCGGAAGTGGCGGAGGCCGTCAAGGCAGTGGAGCGCGAGGCCGCGGTATCGATCGCCGACCAGGACGCCGCCAGGGCGGCCGCCTACCGGGAACGGGTGGAGCTCGCCCCCGCCGCGGCGCCGAGCCCGCAACAGGCTGCGCCGCAACAGCTTCCACAAGGGCAGGACCAGCCGGAACCACCGCCGCGCGGTTATCCCAATCAGGCGTACCCGGGTCGTGATGACACGCCTCCGCCCGGCTACCCCTACCAGCCACCTGGCCCGCCGCAGTCCTACGGGCCGGGACAACGCTGACTGGGCAGGAGCCGTTCACCCCCGGAACAGACAGCCTGCCGACGCCGGTGGCGATCGTCGGCGCCGGCCGGCTGGGCACGGCGCTGCTCGGCGCCCTGCGCGAGGCCGGGGTGCCGGTCACCGGACCGCACGGTCGTGGCTATGGCGGCGCCGGTGCCGGCGTCGTGGTGCTGTGCGTACCGGACGATGACATCGCCGCGGCTGCCTGCGCCGTCACCGCCCCGGGTGTGTTGCTGGGGCATTGCTCGGGGGCGTCGCGGTTGAACGTGCTGGGTGAGCACGAGGGTTTCAGCCTGCACCCGTTGATGACGGTGACCCGCGAGGGTGCGGATTTTCGCGGGGTCACCGCGGCGGTGGCCGGCCGGACGCCGCGAGCGTTGGCCGCGGCGACCGCGTTGGCCGGCGCGCTGGGTCTGCGCGCCGTGCAGATCGCGGAATCGGATCGGGCGGCCTATCACGCGGCCGCTGCCATCGCCTCGAACTTCCTGATCACCGTGCAGGACGCCGCCGCCGAGCTGATGGCGACGGCCGGGCTGGACCGCGGCGTACTGATGCCGCTGGCCCGGGCCGCGCTGGAGAACTGGGGCAGGGCCGGGCCGGCCGCCCTCACCGGACCCGTCGCCCGCGGCGACAAGCGCACGGTCGACCTGCACCGGGAAACCGTCGCAGAGCGGACGCCCGACCTGCTGGGCCTGTTCGACGTGATGGTGGCGGCGACCGAGCGGCTCGCCGCGCGGGCCGGGGCCGCGGTCGAGGTGCGCCCCGCGGTGCGCGGCGGCACGCTCGGTGAGACAGTGTCGGCCGATCCCCCCGACACTCGCGCATCGGAGACCACCAGCCCATGAAAACCGTCCGCACGGTGCGCGATCTGCGCGCGGCACTGTCCTCGCAGCGTGCGGCCGGTGCGTCGGTCGCGCTGGTGCCCACCATGGGCGCCCTGCACGACGGGCATCTGGAACTGGCCCGGCGCGCCAGGGCAGAGAACGACGTCGTGGTGATGTCGATCTTCGTCAACCCGTCGCAATTCAACGACCCGGCCGATCTGGCCGGCTATCCGCGGGACGAGGCGGCCGACGCGGACCTGGCCGCCGAGGCCGGGGTGGATCTGCTCTTTGTGCCGCTGGCGGAGGAGGTCTACCCGCCGGGGTTCACCGTCACCGTTGCCCTGCACGGGCCGGTCGTGGAGACACTCGAGGGGACCCGACGCGGCGCCGGGCATTTCCGCGGCGTGGCGACGGTGGTCAGCAAGCTGCTGAACATGGCCGAACCGCAGCGGGCGTACTTCGGTGCCAAGGACGCCCAGCAGGCGCGGGTGGTCCGCGCGCTGGTGGCCGACCTGAACATCGACACTGAGATCGTCACGGTGCCCACCGTCCGGGAACCCGACGGGCTGGCGATGTCCAGCCGCAATCGCCGGCTCGCTCCCGACGAGCGCACCCAGGCGAGGGGGCTGTTCGCTGCGCTGCGCGCCGCGCAGCAGATGAGTTCCGGCGGCGAAGGGCGCGTGGAGGTCATCCTGGCGGAGGCCAACCGGATCCTGGCCGAGCACGGCATCACGCCCGAGTACCTGGCCCTGGTCGATGCCGACACGTTCCTGCCCGCCGCCACCGTCGGCGTGCAACCGGCGGTACTGCTGGTAGCCGCCCAGATCGGCGGCACCAGACTCATCGACAACGTTCGCCTGGGCGCGCCCCCGACCGTCAGGTGACCGTCGGTCAGGGGGCACCCGCGATCGCACCGACAACGTCCCTGGGCGCGCCGCCGACCGTCAGGTAACCGTCGGACAGGGGCACCCGCGATCGCACCGACAACGTGCGCCTGGGGCCGCCGCCATCAGTCAGATAGTCCGTCGGCGAGGTGGCAGCCCGTGATCCCCGTCAACGTGCGCCTGGGGCCGCCGCCATCGGTCAGATAGTCCGTCGACTAACAAGGTCCTCCAGCCCGTGATCCCAGCAACCCTGGTGGAGTGGATCACACGTCCCACCCCGCGGCCCTTTCCGGTGGTGGAATGGAACATTGCTGCCACCAGGGCGGTTTCATCTCAAGCAGCGAACACACGGCAGGCCAGCAAGGGAGCAGCCGATGTCGAGTCGTCCATCCGCCAACACCGGGCGGCGCCCGGTGACCATCCCCGGAGTGCTGGAGCAGAAACGGTCCGGCAGGCCGATCGTGATGGTGACCGCCTACGACTATCCGAGCGCGCGGGCGGCGGAGGCGGCCGGCGTCGACATCGTGCTGGTCGGTGACTCCGGCGCGATGACGGTCCTTGGCTACCCGAGCACCGTGGCGGTCAGTGTCGACGAGATGCTCATGCTGGCCAAGGCCGCCCGCCGCGGCACCGAGATCCCATTGTTCATCGTTGATCTCCCGTTCGGGTCCTACGAGGTCAGCGATGAGCAGGCCATCGCGACCGCGGTCCGTTTCGTCAAGGAAGCGGGCGCCGACGGCGTCAAGCTGGAAGGCGGCGGCCCTGCGTCGGTCAGCAGGGCCAGGGCGATCGTGGGGGCCGGGGTGCCGGTCATGGGCCACGTCGGCCTGACACCGCAGACGGCGACCGCGCTCGGCGGCTACCGCGCACAGGGCCGCAGCGTCGAATCGGCCCTGAAGATCGCCCGTGGTGCGCTTGACCTGCAGGCCGCCGGGTGCTTCAGCATCGTGTTCGAGGCCGTGCCCAGCGTGCTGACCGAGGACCTGGTGCCGCTGATGCGCATTCCGGTGATCGGGATCGGGGCGGGGCCGGCCGCGGACGGTCAGGTGCTGGTGTTCCACGACCTGCTGGGCATCCGGGACGGGGCGGGGGCGAAGTTCGTCCGTCGGTACGCCGACCTGCAGGACGCCATGAACGAGGGCGTGGCCAGATACGCGGCTGACGTCCGCTCGGGCGCGTTCCCGGCGCCCGAACACGGCTACGGTATGGATCCGGCCGAGCTTGCGATGTACCAGGCGCGTCGGGGTGAGATCGCCACGGTCGCAGACGATCTGGCACAGTTGCTGCGGTGACATCCGGGCAGGACGGCGCGACAGCCCCGGAGCCCGACAGGGAACCAGGCGATGATTTCGGCGATGAGTTCGATACAGCCGCTGTGGTGGCGTTGACGTCCGCCCTGGTCAGGCTGCGCACCGTGCACGAGTCGGAGTCCGCCGAGGTGGAAACCCCCGCCGCCGATCTGCTGGCGCGGACGATGCGCGGCTTCGGCTGGGAGGTCACGGTCACCGAGGTGGCGCCGGGACGCCCCACTGTCGTCGCCGAGGTGCACGGTGCCCGTCAGGGCCGAACGCTGATGTTCGAGGGCCATCTGGATGTCGTCACCGAGGCCGACCCGGATCTGTGGTCCTTCGATCCCTACAGCGGTGAGGTGATCAACGGCCGCCTGCACGGCAGGGGATCGGCCGACATGAAGGCCGGCATCGCCGCTATGGTGCACGCCGCCAGGGCCGTGCAACTCGGTGGATTCGACGGCCGGATCATCATCGGCGCGCTGGCCGACGAAGAAGGCATGATGCTCGGCGCCAAGTACTTCGCCGGCGAGGTGCGGGCCGGGCTGTGGGGCGTCATCGACGGGGTGATCGTGTGCGAGCCCGAGGGCGGCGAGGTCTGCCCTGTTGCCAAGGGCGCGATCCGCCTGCAGGTCGAGCTGATCGGGGTGATGGCACACGGCGCGATGCCGCAGATGGGCCGCAACCCGGTGCCGGCGGCGGGTTCGCTGCTGTTGGGGCTGGACCAGATCCAGCAGGCGATCAGGGCACAGACAGGCACCCACCCGTTGCTGGGCGAGTTCTCGCTGACCCCCACGGTGTTGCTGGCCGGCTCGCACGACCAGATCAACGTCATCCCGGCGACCGCCACCCTCGCCCTTGACATCCGCACCGTCCCCGGCGTGGATCATCGGATGTTGATCGAGTTGATCACCCGACTGACCGACACCCTGGCCGCGGAATCGGGCCTGCACGCCAGGGTCACCGCGATCGACGACCGGCCGCCGGTGGACACGCCGGTCGATGCGCGCGTGGTGCAGGCGATGTTCGCCGGTCACCAGGCGGCGACCGGACGACCGGCCGTGCTCGGCGGCGTGCCAGGCACCACGGACGGCACCATCCTCACCCGCGACGCCGGATTGCCCACGGTCGTCTATGGTCCGGGCGGCAAGTGGATCGCTCACCAGGCCGACGAATACGTCGAGGTGGAGGACATCGTGATCAGCACCCGCGCATACATCGCCGCCGCCCGATACTTTCTGAACGGCCCAGTCGGATGACGGCCAACGCGCTCATGGACGTCGTCACCACCGCCGCCCGGCACCTTTTCCGATGACCCTCAACGCTCTCGTCGACGTCCCGGGCATCAGGGCCGGTCACCACACCGCGACCGGAGAGGGGTACCTGACGGGGACGACGGTGGTGCTCGCGCCCGACGGTGGTATGACGGCGAGTGTCGACGTGCGCGGCGGTGGCCCGGCCACCCACGAAACGGACCTGCTCAACCCGTCGGCGGCGGTGGAATCCATTCATGCTCTGGTGCTCACCGGCGGCAGCGCCTATGGCCTGGCCGCCTGTACCGGCGTGATGCTGGGGCTGGAGGAGCGGGGGATCGGCCTGGCGGTCGGCGCACAGCCGGGGGAACTGGTGCCGATCGTGCCCGGGGCGGCGCTGTTCGACCTGGGTCGCGGGGGCGAATTCCGGGCCCGCCCGACGGCGGATTTCGGCCGCGCCGCGCTCGAGGCCGCGCTCGCCACCGGGTCCCCGGACACCGCAGGGCATCAGAACCCCGGCAGTTCCGCGGTCGGCAGCATCGGTGCCGGCACTGGGGCGGTGGCCGGCAACCTGAAAAGCGGTGTGGGACAGGCGTCGATCACGCTGGCCGGCGGCGTGGTGGTGGCCGCACTGGTGGTCTGCAATGCCGCGGGTTCACCGATCGACCCGGGCAACGGCGATCTGCTGGGTGCCCGGCACCTGCTCCCCGTCGACGGGCCGCCGCCGTCGGCGGTCGCGGCCGACCGGCTGGCCACCCTCACCGACACGGTCTACCGGCGACCCGACCGCCCCGCGTTCGCCTTCGACAGGGACAACCCCATCCAGCACACGACGCTGGCCGTGGTGGCGACCAACGCGCGGCTGACCAAGCGCCGCTGCGCCAGAATGGCTGCCGTCGCGCACGACGGGATGGCCCGAGCCGTCAACCCCGTGCACACCATGTTCGACGGCGATCTGGTGTTCGGCGTCTCGACCGGGGGAGCGGGATCAGCCCCGGACGGTGCACCGGACCCTCTCGAATTCCACGAGATCCTCACCGCGGCAGCCGATGTCGTCACCCGCGCGATTGTCCGGGGAATGCTGGCCGCCCGCCCCACCAGCACCGCGGCCGGAAGCTGGCCGTCGTGGGGCGATCTCGCCCACGGGTGATTCACCGGAGGGGGCATGCGCGAAGCATGCTAGGGTCATGCTGTGAGCATGCTGCAGATCAAGAGTCTCCCCGACGATGTTCATGCCGAACTGCGTCGACGCGCGGAACGCGACGGCACGACGATGTCGGCGCTGGCGGCACGGATTCTCACCACGGCAATGTCCCGGCCGTCGATCGACGACTGGCTGGCGCGGTTCGCCGATCGTCAAGGACCGACCGTCACCTCCGATCCCCTTGACGCGTTGGACGAGGTCCGATCCGAACTCGGCAGATGATCGTCGTCGACGCCTCGGCATTGTTGGACTTGATTCTGTTGCGTCCCAACGCCTCCCGTATTGCGGACGCGATGAGAGGACAAGACGTCGCGGCTCCCGAGTTGATCGTCGTGGAAACCTGTTCGGCACTCGCGAGATTGGAGCGAGCCGGGGAGCTTCCCACCCACGATGCGGACGTCGCGATCCGCGACGTGGGGGAGATGCCGATCTCGTTGGTCGGGCATTCTCCGCTGCACACCCGCGCGTGGGCGTTGCGCGGGTTCCTTCGCCTGGCCGACGCGTTCTACGTCGCCTGCGCGGAACTGCTCAACGCCACGCTGCTGACCAGCGACGGGCGATTGGCCCGCGCGCCACTGCCCGGGGTGGCCGTCACGCTCGTCCGGTGACGTCACCGGCGCCTGCCGGTGATGGACGCTTGCACACCGGGCGGCCGGCCGGCGCAGCACGGCTCGTTCATCACACCGGGGGTAGCGTGGCGAGCACCATGACAGCACGCGCCCGGGCGATCGTCGCCGGAGCCGCGGTGACCGCCGCCCTGCTGCTCGCCGGACCTGCATCGGCGGCCGCCGGCGATGCGCCGGTGCACGCCCACGCGCAGGCGGCTGTCCTGATGTACGCCCGCGGCGAAGTGATCGGCGGGGTCGACATCGACGCCGCGGTGGCCGACCTTGGTGCCGACCATGTCACGGTGATCGGCGAATCCGGAGCGGAAACCGGCCTGGCCGAAGCGGTCTCGGAGTCCCGCGCGGACGGGC
>DASQFG010000307.1:0-2467 GCA_035633315.1 Nakamurella sp.
CTCGCCCGGGGCGACGCAGTCGGCGATGGCACTGGCCGCGGCCAACAGGCATTCGTCGGTGATCTCGTGCGCACCGGCGTCGAGCATGCCGCGGAAGAATCCGGGGAACGCCAGCACGTTGTTGATCTGGTTGGGGTAGTCCGACCGGCCGGTGGCCACGATCGCGGCGTGCTTGCTCGCCACGAACGGATCGACCTCCGGGTCCGGGTTGGCCAGCGCGAAGACGATCGAGTCCTTCGCCATGGCCGCGATGTCGCCGCCGGTCAGCAGATTGGGCGCGGAGACCCCGATGAAAACGTCCGCGCCGACGATCATTTCGGCCAGTGCGCCGCGGGCACCGCGCGGGTTGGTGTTGTCGGCGATCCAGCGTCGGAATTCGTCCAGATTGGGGTTGTCCGGGCGCACCGCGCCATGCCGGTCGCACCCGGTGATGTCGGCGAAGCCCTGGTGGGCCAGCAACTGGATGATGGCCCGGCCGGCGGCGCCGACTCCGGACACCACCACCCTGACGTCCTGCGGTTTCTTGCCCACCACCCGCAGCGCGTTGGTCAGCGCGGCGAGCACCACGATCGCAGTGCCGTGCTGGTCGTCGTGGAACACCGGGATGTCCAGCATCGCGCGCAGCCGCCGCTCGATCTCGAAACACCGTGGTGCCGCGATGTCCTCGAGGTTGATCCCACCGTACTGCGGGGACAGGCAGCGGACGATCTCGACGATCAGGTCCACGTCCTGGGTATCCAGCACCACCGGCCAGGCGTCCACCCCGCCGAACTGCTTGAACAACGCGGCCTTGCCCTCCATCACCGGCAGCGCGGCGGCCGGCCCGATGTCGCCCAGCCCGAGCACGGCCGAGCCATCCGTCACCACCGCGACCGTGTTCCGCTTGATCGTCAACCGACGTGCGTCGGCCGGGTTCTTCGCGATCGCCAGGCACACCCGGGCCACGCCCGGGGTGTAGGCACGGGACAGGTCGTCGCGGTGCTTGAGCGGCACCTTTGGCATGACTTCGAGCTTGCCGCCCAAGTGCAGCAGGAACGTCCGGTCACTGACCTTGCGGACTTTCACCCCGGGCAGCGCGCTGATCGACGCGGTCACCTGGTCGGCGTGCGCGCCGTCCACGGCATTGCAGGTCACGTCGACCACGATCAGCCCGGGGCTGGACTCGACCACATCCAGCGCGGTCAGCGATCCCCCGGCCGCGGTGACCGCGCCGGCAAGATCGGCGGTCGAGCCGATCGCGGACGGCGCCTCGGCGCGAATGGTGATCGAGTAGCCCGGGCTGGTTGTCGGCATGGGTAGGTCCTCTCACGCGGGTCCGCGCTGCATGCATCGAAAAGGGCGGAATCGGGAGGGGCGCAGCGCCGGACCCCTCCGAGCCCGTCCAGCCTGGCAGCCCGGACCACGGTCGGCAGCACGAATTGTCGGGAACGGACATTCGGCTCCGGCAATTCCGGCCACGATTCGGGGCCGGCTGATGCCGGTACGAAGCCCGGTACGGGGGGTGTTCCGGTACCGGAACGACTGCGGGCGATCGGGTCAGCGCACCGCCTGCACGGCCGCGGGTCCGGTGCGGGCGCCGGCGGTGTCGGCGACGACCTCGGCCGCCCATCGGGCACCGCCGTACCCGCAGTCGTCCAAGGCCGGTGCTGGACGGCGGCAGCCCCGTGCCGAACGGGGCCGTGTCGATGCTGGACAGCGTCAGCGGGGTGACCGCGAAGACGACCAGCGGGATCTGCCGCCGCTCGGCGAGCAACGCGCCGGCGATGAAGGTGCGCTCGGTCGCGACCACGTCCGGCCGGAAGTCCCGAACGACCGCTTCGAGCGCGCCGACGTGCTCGGCCACCGGCCGCAGGAACACCTCCTGGATGTTCCCTGCGCAGGTCCTTCAGACCAGGCTTGGCCGGGGCCGCCCCGTCGGTGCCCCGCCGCTCGTCGACGTCGGTGTCATCGAAGTCGATGGACTCGGGGTAGGGCACGAAGGTCGCACCGCTGCCGGCGACCATTGCGGCCTACTTCTGGCCGGTGTACCAGGGCACCTCGCCCCCGGCGTCGACCAGCTCCCTGGCGATCGGCAACCCGGGCCGGATGTGCCCGGCGAACGGCATGGACGTGAACAGGATCCTGGACATCCGGACTCTCCTCGGGATCGTGCGCGGGGTGAAGGCGCCGCTCGTCGATCGCGAGAGTGCGGGAGGGCACTTGCCGAACACCTGCAGCCGACTGAAGGCCGACTTCCGACACGACACCTTGCGACACGACACCTAGCGACACGACACAGGGAACGCAAGTGCCGGGTCAGGGCCGCAGACCACGCATCAACATGCCGAGCAACTCCCGGTAGTTCTGCTCGGCGTCAGGGACCAGCAGCATCCCCTTGATCTCCAGCTGCACGGCGCCGTGCACGGTGCTCCAGATCTGCTGAGCCACCTCATCCGGGTCGCCCCCGGCCAGGGCGCCCGTGCCCATG
>DASQFG010000308.1:0-2508 GCA_035633315.1 Nakamurella sp.
TCCCGGCCGGGGTGGCAGTCCGGGCTCGGGGTGATCTACCCGCTGCTGGGGATCGTCACGCTGGTGATCCTCGGGGTGATCAGTCGCCGGGCGATCGCCGGTGCATCCGGCGCACCCTCCACCCGGCCGGAGTCCGCGCCCTCGTCCTAGAAACCCTCGTCAGGGCCGGCGACATCGCCAGCAACGCCAACTCGGCGTGACGTCCGCGCCGCGGATCGGACGCCGCTGTGCCCGATCTCGTACCAGCTGGGCGTCAGCGTCTTCCTGGCATGGCTACGGCCAGCCGGTCGTCGCGCACTACTCATCCAGGATCAGGCCCCTGCCGGCCTTGTCGGCGCGCTTGTACCGAGTCGCGTTCGTCTCTTGACCGCCTGCCGCTGCGCCATCGTCGGTCCCATCATCCGGGCCCAACGGCCCAGCCAGAACCGGTCCCGCGGGCGCGCCCAACGCGCGCATTCCTTAGTGAGTCAACGCACCCCCCTACCCGCGTACTTCTGATGAGTCAACGAAAGGTCTTGTAGTAGGCCAGGTCAAGATGCTAGAATCGAACATGTATCTACATGCGCAGAAGGAGGGGTGGGGCGATGAGTGCGACGGATGACGATTCCGGATGGGTTGTGGGCAAGCAACCTGCGGGTGATCCACCACCGCCGCATTCGTGGTCGGAGTTTGCTGCCGGAGCAGGCTGTCCAGCGTCGCTCAGCGCGGTCACGCAGGTCGACCCGAGCGCTCTGTCCGGCGCCGAACTGGTCGACGCCATTGTTGCTTCGGAAAAGGCACTGTCTCTCCTCACGGCCAGGCAGATGGGGTTGCTCACCGAATTCGCCCGCCCGGGCCGGGCCGGGGATGTTTCCGAGCTGGTCGCCGAGCTGATGGACAAGGGCGGTCAGGGCCGAGGTCCGGATGGGGAGATCGACCTGGACACGGTGGAAACCCTGGTGCACGAGCGGGCAGCGTCGCTGGCTTCGGCCGAAGTCGCTGCGGCGTTGCAGATCTCGCCGATCACCGCGGGTTCCCGGGTCCGCAAGGCACAGGATCTCTGCGACGGCTTACCGGCGACGGTGACCGCCTTGGCGGCCGGCCGGATCGATCGCGGTCGGGCCTGGCTGATCGCCGAACGGACAGCTCCGCTCAGCCCGTCGCTTCGCGAAGCCGTTCAAGATCGGATCCTGCCGATCGCCGAAGACCGATCCGCGGGCAACCTCCGCAGCCTGCTCGACCGGGCGGTGATCGCGGCAGACCCACACGCCGCCGAGAACCGGGAACGCAAGGCAAAACGTGATCGCGAATTGGTGATGCGATCGCTGCCCGACGGCATGGCCTCCGTCCGGGCGAACGCACCCGCTGATGCCGCCATGTCGATCTTCACCCTCGCCGATCTACTCGCCGATCGAACAGGCGCCGACGATGATCGCCCGGTGGCGGCGCGACGCGTCGACGCCTGGCACGACATCGCCGAACAACTTCTCACCCACGGATATGTCGATCTCACCGACCTCCTCGATCACGCCGAACCGCCCGCCGAACCGGTTGCAGCGCAAGGTATGTCGAACACCGATGACCATCCCGCTGCGGACGCCGCCGACGCCCCCGCATCCGATCCGACCACCAATGAACACGCCGCGACTCCCGACTCCGCGGCGAACGGATCTACCGGGAACACCGCCGACGCCACCGAATCGATCTCCGGGCAGCCAGTTCCCCGATCAGCGACCAGTACCGACGAGGCTGCCGACCAGGCGGGCACGGCCGGTCGGGATGGTGCCGTCATCACGTACCACGCGAATCAACAGAGCACACCGAACCAAACCTCCCGGACAGCCGACGGCGCGACACCCTCTGCGGCACAACGCTTGCAGTGCGCAACCTGTGGAGGCTACGAGCCAGAAACGTTGTCCGCCAGCACAACCGGAAACCGGGAAGACCGACGGGCATCGCGACGCGCCGCCAGACAGGGACGCCGCCCGCACCTGACCGTCACACTGTCGGCGTCGACCCTTGCCGGGCTCGACCGCCTCCCTGGTCACCTCGAGGGTTACGGCGCGATCACCGCCGAGACGGCACTGATGATCGCCAGGTCCGCGGCGTCGATCACCGCCGTGCTGCTCGACCCGGCCAGCGGCAGCGTTACCGGGACAGGTTCACGCACCTACCGACCATCGCAGGCGACCCGCGACATTGCCACCACGCTGGCCACGACGTGCCGGTTCCCGTCCTGCCGGCAGCCGGCGTGGCGCTGCGATCTCGACCATCGCGAGCCATTCGACCACCATGACCCAGACACAGGTGGCACCACGGATCCGGCGAACCTCGACCCACTCTGCCGCAACCATCACTGGCTCAAGCATCACAGCGCCTGGTCGAGCGCCCGCGGGCCCGGTCATACCCAGATTTGGTCCAGTCCGACCGGGCACGACTACACCGACCCGCCGCGAACGCTCACCCTGCCGGGAGAACTCCTCGGCCCCTCCGAGGCGCCGCCGGCTCATCTGCCCGATGGCGAAAGCT
>DASQFG010000309.1:0-8625 GCA_035633315.1 Nakamurella sp.
CGCCCGTCGCGCGCGCGGTCGTCGGCGCCTCCTGGATGGTTGCCGGTACGTCGGTGTCGGATCGGACCATGACCAGCGCGCCGCCGCCGGTTGACAGCTGAACTGCGCCGGTGGCGGTCAATGTCGACGGGTCGGATTCGCCGACAACGATGTCCGGTCGACCGTCCGCCGGGTAGCGGACACAGAGTTGCTGGTCACCCGAGGGCAGGGCAGCAGGCGTCGGCGAGGCCGTAGGGGCCTGTGCGCCCCCACGGAGTCCCGGCGGTGGCGGCAGCCCCGCGGCGGTGATCTGAGCCTGGCTGACCGGCACGGCAGCGGGAGTGTTTCCCGAGTAGGCCGAGGCGAGTCGCGGGTCGGCCAACAACAGATCCGCCTGTAGCGGGGTCAGCGCCGCCAAGCCCGCCCGGTTCATCAAGTAGTGCGCGTCGAGTCGGTCGACAAACACGGTGCCGACGGCGACCGGATCCGATGATCCGGGCAGCGGCGGCCCCTGCTCGCCCAGCCCGGGAACAGCCAACGGCGCTATGGGCTCTCCTGGCGGCAACGAGGCGACAAAGTCGTTCGCCACCTCGATACCCACTGCGCCCCGGTAGCCGAGGGCGGCCAGCCACCTATCGGCGATCGCGAACGCATGACCCTGCGCGACGAGGTAGCTCCGGCCATCGGCGGTGCGCAGCAGATAACCCTGCCCACTGGGGACCTCGTCGCCATCAATCGACCGCCCGGGAAAGATTGCCGTGCGGAACGGACCGCCGTCCGCAGCATCGCCGACAGCGCACACCGACCACGTCGAACCGGATACGTGCGCGGCGTCGGGCAGCGAGTCCGGCGCGGATGTGATGCCGACCGGCGGGCCGTGCGGCGCGGATTCCAGCGAGCGCACCGAGACCGACACGACGTGAAGCTGCTCCCCGAGCAACAGCCGGGCCGACGAGTAGTTCAGCACCGGGTGCAGCGCGCCCTCGAGAAAGACGTAACGGGCGCCGGTCTCGCTCTCCACGATGAAGGCACCGGGTTCCTGCCATGCGCTCGACCCGCCCGGTCGGAGGATGCCGACGATGCCCGCCACCGCAAGCAGGGCGACGGTGACGAAAATGCCGGCGTACGTCCCGGTGCCAAGGCGGCTCAGGGGGCGCTCGCTGGAATCCGCGTCTCCGTCGAGCACTGCCGCGCGAACCCTGCGGTTCATGAACCGGTAGGCCTGCAGGTTGTCCTTGGTGCTGGTGACCATGGCCGGCAATCAACGTCCAGCGTCGACTCGAGGCTGTCCCGGCCGTTCCGGCGGGTAGCGAGTCAGGTCTGTTGGTGAGTGCGTTCCGGGCCGCGATGGCTGCGATGGCTGCGAGGGCTGCCCGGGGCGGCGAGACAGCGGAGGCCGAGGACCGTCGCCACCGCAACGCTGACCGGCCGTCATCCGCCGAGCCCCCGGATGAAGCCGAACACGCCCAGCACGCCGAAGACCAGCGGAATGATCGCGGTCGCGATGATCAGGTCGGCGATCTCCGCCGCCCTGGTCACGCTCGGCGACGGTCGCCGATGACGTCGCGCCAGCCACAGGCACGCCACCGACGCCATGAGGGCCGGCACGCCGCTCCACAACAATCCCTGCGAGCCAACGCGGTCCGTCATGATCGCCAGCAGCAGTGCAGCAGTCGACCCGATACCCGCAAGCAGCAACGGAAGTCGTTGGCCGACGGTGGCGAACAATCGGGCGCGCAACAATAGAGCCGCGGCGGCGAACCCGGCGAGGACCTGCGCCGTGACGTCTTGGCTGACGGCCAAGACGGCAGCCGCCACCATGCTCGGCCAGGCCAGTCCCTGGATCATCGCGGTCACATGGTCGACAGCTCGCCGGGTCAGCCGCTCGACACCCGCCGTGTCGACCGTCTGGCTGTCCGCATAGACCTCCTCGGCGGTGGTCGGCAATGGTGCCGGTTCCAACCTGGCCCAGCGCAGCGCGACGGCCGGCACCAACGGCATGAGGCCCATGCACAGGCCCACGACGATGGCCGCGGAACCCACGGGCGGGAGGTCGAGAACGACGCCGCAACCGAGTGCGAGGGTCATCGGCAGACCGCCGGTGATGACGGCGTCCAGCGGCACCGCCCTGGGACCGATGATCAGCGCCGCCGTGCCCGCGCAGACGGTGGCGCCGACGGCACCGAACAGCAGCTGCGCGGTCCCCACGTCGAGCAGGGTCGCCTGGCCGGCAGTTGCGACGGTCGCCGCCGCCGCCCCGGCCGCGACGGAGACCAGGCCCGCAACGACCGCGGCACCCGTGTCGCCGACCGCGCGGGACAGCAGACCCGCCGCGGCCTGCGCGATGACCGTGCCACCGGCCAGGAGCAGGGAGATCGGGATCCAAGGTGGTCCTGACAGCAGCAGTGGCAAGCACGCCAGGGTCGCAAACAGGCCGGCTGACCCCAATGCCACGGCCCGGCGGGCGCCGGACGGCCACAGGGAAGGGTCGTGCAGAACGGTTTCCGCCACCGCATCGGCGACGTCGTCGTAGACCCTGGCACCGGCGCCCGGGTCGATGCCCACCAGGAACAGTGTGGCGCCGTCCAGCACGCCAGCGGCAGCGAGCGTCGATTCACCGTCCGGAGTGCGGCCCGCGGCCGTGCGCAGGCTCCAGCCGCCATGCGCAATGGCATTGTCCTGCAACGCAGGTGGGCACAGGTCCAGGACCGTTTCGAGCGTTTCGGCGAACGTGCACACCTCGGACAACGCGAGGTCGATGCGAGACAGCACCGTGCGCACGCTGAGCCGGACCAGACGGCTCCCGGCGTCCGGCTCCGGCGCAGCTGGTGACGGATCGGCTCGATCGGCGCCGAGGTTGCGCGGCATGGACGGGGCCCTCGCCGCGTTGACGCTCATCGAAATGTCTTCTTCTTGACCGGGTTTCGCCGGACCATTCGTCTGCGACAGCGCGACCGGGCCGGCTGCGGGTGGTTGACGGTACCGGGCCGGGGCCTCTGCCGGTGAGATACGGGCCACTGGCGCTCGCACTGGGGTGTCGGCGCCCACCTGGGCTTGCCTGGTCGGACTTGCAGAGCGCCGACGCCGCAGCGGCAATACCGGCGCCGGGTCCTGCTGCACGGCCATCGATGGCGGCGGGAAACTCATTGCGCCGTGCGGTGATTCGGCCGGCGTCAGTCGTCGCCGGGCCGCGCGATCAGCGGTGTCTCGTTCAGCTCCCATTGGTGATCCCGCAGTCGATCGTTGCCTGGATGATCCGATCCGGGCCGCGGCGGGGCACCCAGACGCCCCGTCCCGGTGGCCGGGGCTGCGCCCTGGTCTTGCCGTAGATCACTCCCTCGGGCTCCGGGGCCGACAGCACGACGGCCGGACTCCCGGCGTCCCTGAGCCGGGTGTAAACACCGTCGTACATCGCCCTGCTGGCTCCGCGCGCCTGCCGCGCGATGATCAGGTGCAGGCCGATGTCACCCGCGTGATCCAGCAACGGCAGCAACGGGACCAGCGGACTGGATCCGGCGAACCTCTCGTAGTCGTCGACGACGAGGAAGATGTCGGCCGGTGATCCCCACCACCCGCGCCGGCCAATCTCTTCCGCGCTCGCGGTGGCCACGGGCATCCGACGGTGCAGGCGGTCGAGGTTGGCCGAGACGACGTTCGCCGCGTCCTGCGCCCTCGTCGCCGACGCGATCATCTGATCCGCCCGGTAGGCGAGGTCGAGCAGTTGACGCCGGCCGTCGAAGATGATGAACCTCGCTTGGTCCGTGCTGGTTCGGGCCGAGATCTGCCGCAGCAGGTTCGCCAGCAGCGTCGTCCTGCCGGACTCCTCCTCGCCGAAGATCAGCAGGTGCTGGTCCGCACGAGGGCTCCAATAGACAGGTCCGAAATCCTCGTCCAGTCCAAGTACGTATCCGCGATCGGCATCGACGGCCGGCAGATCGGCGGCCCGAAGGACGGAGGGCAGCAGCCGAACCTCCGGTGCAGCGTGATCGGGCCAGCGCTCGGCGACGGTTTCCACCAGCTTCGCAGTCGCCGAGGGCAGGCCTTCGGCGCTCGTCATGCCGTCGATCCGCGGGACGGCGGTCAGCAGGTGTTGCTGGTCGCGGGTGAGCCCCCGGCCGGGTCGATCGGTCGGGACGTCCGTCGCGGCCTTGGCGTTGATATCCGAGTCCAGTGGGTCCCCGAGTCGCAGCTCCACCCGTGATGACACGAGATCCTTGAGCGCTGGACGGATCTCGGACCATCGGGTGGCCGACAGCACCAGGTGCACGCCGAAGTTCAGACCGCGCGCGGCCATCGAGATGAGCTGTGACTCCAACGGTTCGAACGAGTCCCGGACCCCGCCCCACCCGTCGACGACGAGGAAGACGTCGCCGAAGCCGTCGCCCGGCACCTGCCCCGACTCCGTGCGTTCCCGCCATTCGCGCAGAGAGCCGATGCTGTGGGTGGCGAACGTCTCCTCGCGTCCGGACATGATCCGGTCGACCATGCCGACGGTGCGTCGCACCAGATCCGGTTGCGCCCGCCCGGCGACCACCCCGACGTGCGGCAGCCCGGACAGTGCGGTCAGCGATCCACCACCGAAATCGAGGCAGTACACCTGGACCTGATCGGGCGGCTGAGTCAGGGCCAGCGCGCAGACCAGGCTGCGCACCGCTGTGGACTTCCCGGTCTGTGGCGCGCCGACGATGGCGACGTGGCCGCCGGACCCGGACAGGTCAAGGGCCAGTACGCTGCGGCGCTGCTCGAAGGGGCGGTCCACCCAGCCGATCGGGACGCTGAGGGTTGGCTGCGACCACGTGCCTACACCCGTTGCCTTCCCGGCGGCTGCAGCGCCGAAGGCCGTTGGGTGTGATGGCATCTCGACGGCCCCGACGGCCCCGACGGCCCCGACGGCCCCGGCGGCTCCGACGGCCCCTGGTGACTGCGCAGCCGCCTGCTCAGTAGTTCGGCTGGACTCCGTCCTGGCCAGCAGGAGATCCAAGGACGGCGGCTCGAGCAGCGGCGGAAGCCACACCTCGCGCGCCGGCATGCCACTGCCCGCGAGCCGGGACACAGCGATGTCCAGCACCGTGGGGGTGGGCACCCATCGCGGATCGCCGGCCCGACCGCGACGGTATGAACGGTCCTTGACGCCGGAGTCCGTCGCTGCGGGTGGGGAAGGGGACGAGAGGATCAGGAGTTGGCTGGACCTCAGCGCGTCGGACGCCGGCGCATCGAATTCCACGGCACCGGGACCGGCTTCGCCGTCCGGTCTCGCGCCGTCCGGTCTCGCGCCGTCCGGTCTCGCGCGGCCGGGCCTGGCGCGGCCTGGTCTGGCGCGGCCGGGTCTGGCGCTGGCCGCCCCCGCGCGATCCGGGCCGGCCGGAAGGGTGAGCCGGAAATGCTCGGCGTCCACCCACGTTCGCTCGTCACGGCATGGGGCCTCCTCCCGCACCGGCCCGGAGACGTAGGCCGCCTTGAATCGCAGCAGCGAACCGGTGTCGAATTTCAGATAGCCGTTGCCCGGCGCGGTCGGCAGCTCGAAGGCATCCGGAACGCCGAGGACGATCCGAGATTCGGCGACCGAGAACGTCTTCAGTCCGATCCGGTACGACAGGTAGGTGTCCAGCCCGCGCAACCGTCCCTCCTCCAAACGCTGCGACGCCAGCAGCAAGTGCACGCCCAGCGAGCGTCCGACCCGTCCGATGGTGATGAACAGATCCAGGAAGTCCGGTTTGGCGGAGAGCAATTCACTGAACTCGTCGACCACGATGAGCAGCGTCGGAATTTGCGGTGGCCGGCTGCTGTCGCCGGTGAGATCACCAGTGGCCCTGGCATTCTCGTAGTCCCGCAGCGACGCGAAATGCCCGGCGCGACGAAGTATCTCCATCCGGCGGTGCATTTCGCCGCTGATCGCGTCCTTCATCCTGTCGACCAGGGTGAGCTCGTCGGAGAGATTGGTGATCACGGCCGAGGTGTGCGGCAGGGCGTCGAGCCGGGCGAAGGTCGCGCCGCCCTTGAAGTCGACAAGCACGAAGTTGAGCGATTCGGGCGAATGCGTCATCGCCAACCCGAGCACCAGTGTGCGCAGCAGTTCGGACTTGCCCGAGCCGGTGGCGCCGATGACCAGCCCGTGCGGGCCCATCCCACCCTGGGCCGCCTCTTTCAGGTCGAGTTCCACGGCCTGACCGGTGGTTCCCACCCCGATGGCCACACGCAGCAGGTCCCGTGGTGGTCGGGTTCGCCAGGTTGTCCGCGGGTCGAGCGCCCTGACGTTCGTCATGCCGAGCAGGTCGGTCAAACCTGTTGCCGTGACCAGCGGCTCGTCACCGTTCAGCTCATCGGGCATGGCCTTTGCAGCGATGGCCCGGGCGGTCGCGGACGCCTCCGCCGGGCCGATCGCATCGGGGACGGCGACAGGAGTGAGCATCTCCTGGCCGAGCCGGTCGACGCTGACACCCAGCACGGCGTCTCTGGAGACTCGCAATCGCAGGCGCCGGGAGGACGATTCGGCGGGTAGCGCACCGGACAGGTCGAGCACCGTGACTCCCTGCAAGCCATTGGCATCCGCGAGCTGCCCGCCGTCACCGACGCTTCCGCCGTCGATCACCACCAGCACATGGCTGCGATCGACCAACGGATCGCAGTCCGGGGTCGCCCACGGTCGTCCGGCCAGGTCGTCGGCAAGCAGTTCTTCCAGTGCCGTCAGGTCGGTGGCAACGCTGTAGCACCGCGGCTGCGACAGCCGTCCTGGCCGGTCGGTCAGCTGTGGAGCCCACTTCAGCCAATCCCAGGCGTCCACACCGCTCTGGTTCGCGCACAACGCGATGCGGAACTCGGTCGGTGCATGCCAGACGATCGCCTGCAACACCATCGCGGTGACGAGCCGCCTGCACGCGGCCGGTTCGCCTTCGAGAGTCACTCGGCTGAACGCGCGCAACGACACCGCCACTGGGAGGGCGCGAACCGTGCCATGCGCGCGCAGAAACCGGCGTAGGGATACCGCCGACACCATGTCGACGTCCTCCACCGGCTTGGTATCACCAAGTCGCAGATCCAGGGCCAGCGCATGGTCACCCACGCCCAACCGGAGCGTCGCGAAATCCGGGTCCGCGGGCCGACGTTCCCACAGCCGGGTCGTCCGGACCAGCGACACCAGGCCGCTGGGATCGGGATGCACCCAGAACAACGACTCGGCCTGGTCGGCAGCCGCGGCCCTGGCCCGTCGCCTGATCTGCGCGAGATGGCGCTGGTAGGTGCGGCGTTCACCGGTCACTTTCCGATTCCGGTCACCCCCGACCCTGGCCAGAGAGCCGCCCGCCATCGCCAGGGCGGACACTCCGAACATCACCCCGGCGGCCATGTGCGTGCCGGTCCCGCCGGCGGTGAAGATCAGCGCCATCGCGCCCAGCCCGCCCAATGCCGGCAGCACCATGAGCCAGCTGGACGCGCCCTGCGAGATCCGGTCCGGCAGCGGAGGCGGGAGCCGCACATCCACCTGGCGCATCACCATCTGCGGCGGCTCGCGGCGGGGTGGGCGCCTGAACAATACGACCGCCACAACGAGTCCGCCTTCGAGGGTCAGCGCCGCGGATGACCACGGCGCGGGGTGGAGGGTGCTGTGACTCGTCAGCTGAAGGCCGCGACGATGCGACGCTGTGCGTCGGTGTAGTCGGCCGAGGTGTTCGCCAGCCCGGTGACGATCGCGGTGAGCATGCGTGCCAGGTCGTCCGCGGCCTGCTCCCACTGCTGCTTCTGCACCAGATAGGCGGCCTGCGCGTCACCGCTCCAGCTCTGCACCAGCAGCTGCAGGTCGGCCGCCAGCCGGTCGAGCCGCGCCCGCAGAGTGGACAGATTGGAGCTGAGCTGGGTGTGCGCAGCCTGCAAGGCGGAGAAATTCAGAGCAATGGTACTTTCCGTGGCGACCATCATTGTCCTTTGTTGAGAATGGGCAGCATGAATTACCTGAGGTGTCGGCGCATCGGTCGACGGGTAAACAGCGATGGCACTCAGATGGAATTGGCCAGGGCCTGATACTGCTCGATCTGCGCCTGCTCCGTTCTGGCGTAGGCGACATCGGTGGCCGACAGTTTGTCGTGCATCGTCTGCAGCGCGGCGTTGATCAGCCTGGCGCGCTCTGACCACTTCGCGTGAACCTGAGCGAACGCGATGTTGGACCGGGCGTGCCAGGTGGCGCCGAGGGCGTCGACCTCGGACTGGATGGTGGACAACAGGTTGCGAATCTCGCTGGTGGCATCGTCGATGGCCATGAGTCCGCTGGCCATTGCGGCGGGGTCGTAATCCAGCTCGCCGCTGCCGCTGCTGAGTACCGGTTCCGGACTTCCCACGTCGTCCTCCCCTTCGTTGGACCGTTGATTTTGCAGAAACTAGCACCCGATCCCGACAACGCCAGTGGGCGCGGAATTCCTGTGGACAACTTCTGGAGGCCGGTACACGGAAATGTGGATAACTCGGGAAGGGATCGCAATCGGCCGTACCATCGGGCCGGTGTCCAGGGGAGGAGGTGCCAGGTGGTTGTCGATACACGCGCGGACCTGGACGGGATGAAGGCTTTCGGTGATCTGCCGGAAACCCGCGTCCTGCCGGAAACCCGCGTCAGCCCGACGCCCGAGCCATCTCGGCGCAGATGTACTCGGCGATGGCCAG
>DASQFG010000310.1:0-1816 GCA_035633315.1 Nakamurella sp.
CAAGTGGCGGCGGTGAGCCTCCTGGACCATGGCCGGGGTGACGTAGGGGCGAAACGCCGGATCGGTGATCGTCCCGCCTTGGGGAAACCCGTCGACCGGGGAGAGAGCGACCACCCCGGCGATGGAGTCGGCCGCGGCGACAAAGTCGCCATTGAAGTCGTCGGCATCGATGCCGCCCAGCCACGGTGACGCGCCCGGCTGGCCGACCTGCAGGAAGTCGTAGTTGGTCAGGGCGACCAATGGCAACGAACGATCGAGATGGTGAATCGCCATCAGGGCGCCCCAGTCGAAGCTCTGGATGGTGACCTGCCGCTTGAGACCGGAGCGGGCGATCTCCCGGTACACCAGCGCGACGAACAGCCAACGCGGAGCCGTCTCCTCGGGGGCGCCGGCCTCCACCTTGGTCTCGATGTTCATCGTCACGCCCCACGCCCGGGACTTCTTCACCAGATCGAACACTTCGCGCAGCTCCAGCATCTTCGATCCAGGCACGTTGACCTGCTCGGGATAGCCGGGCCTCTGCTGGTACCCGCAGTCCAGCGTCTTGAGCTGTCGCAGCGTCAGATCTTTGACGAACTTGCCGACATAGGGAAAGGCTGGGTCACCCACGACGGCCGGAGCGGTATCGGCACAGACCTCCGAGTTGGTTCTCCGATCATGGGTGACCACGACCTTCCGGTCCTTGGTGATCTGGGTGTCCAACTCCAAGGTGCTGACCCCGACCTCCAGCGCGTGGGAGAAGCTCGCGATCGAACTCTCGGTGCGCTCCCCGATACCGCCGCGATGCGCCTGCACATCGAATTGCGCCTTGTGATGAGGATCGTCATGACCGAGGCTCACGGCCGCGGCCGCGGCGACCGACGGTACGGAGAGCGAGCAAGCCATGATCATCGAGATCAGCGCTGCGGTGCGACGGGTTCGCATGGTGTCTCCAGACTCCTTGGCTCCATACCTCGGGCCACAGACCGGCCGAGGGTGACACCTTCGTCCAGGTGTAATCACCGACGGTGGCAAGGCTGCTTGGCGGCGCCGCGTCAGGCACGCAACGGTTCCGCGAACTACAGGTGACGATGTGATGCCGCTCTTGGAGAGTCACCAAACCTGGTGCTCGCCGAGGTCATCGTCGCTGTGTACGAGCCGGACGAGCATGGCCGGCGGAGACCGGAGTCGTTGTACGGGTCGCTGAAGATGTGGCCTCACCTGCGACGACAGGGCATCATGGTGGCCCCGCTGCACCGGTGGAGTTGATCATCTGGAACAACGGTTTGGGTCGGTGTCACCCGGGCCAGGCAGGTCCGGACCACGATCAGCGACCCGGCCGCGGAACGAGCGCCGAACCTGGTGAACCGGCAGGTTCCGGGTGTCCGGACCGAACGAGCTGTTCTTCGCCGACGTCACCTACGTGCCGATGGACACCGGGGTGTTCGCCTGCACCGCGTTCGTGATAGACGCCTACGCCGGCGATCGTCGGCTGGGGATGCTCGACCAGCAGAACAACTCGCGGCCTGGCTCACCGACGCCCGGACTCGCCTCCTACCAGTCGGAGTTCCGACCTGCCGCGTGCCCGCATCGTTGCGCTGACCTTGGGAGGTTCGCAGTTCGGTTGGGCAGGTTGACCTCGAGTGTGCAGTACCCGCTGGTGGAGGGTGCGGGCGATGGTCCGCTCCGCGGCCGCGGCCGCTCTGGCCCGGTCGGCCGCTGCTGTTCCGGTGGCGACCACAGCGGGAATAACCGGTAGCCAGCTGGCCACGGCGGTTATTGGCCGGGCCCGCAGCACCCTCATCACCGACGTGACGAGGCCGGTTTCGCCGACGAA
>DASQFG010000311.1:0-1576 GCA_035633315.1 Nakamurella sp.
GACCCCGGCGTGTGCCACCCATCGTGACGAGTGCGCCACGCTCTGCGGTGACGGTGGCGTTACCCGTCGGTTCCGTTTCCCGCACACGCCCGGCCGCCGGCCTGTGCGGACCGTCCGACGAAAGACCTATTTGGGGCGCAAGGAGTTCTCCGGACGTTTCGCCCGTCGTGCGGGCAACTGCCGCCCGGTCCCGCTCGCCACAAGCCGGAAACAGCAAGGCAACATGGGGTATTGCGGCCGGGGAATACTCCGGCCCATGGGGACCATGGGCACGGCCGACCGTCCGGCGTCCCCCGTCACCAGCAGGACCGACCGGGTCGGGCCGCTCGCCGGGTACACCATCGGCATCACCGCGGCCCGCCGGCGTCATGAATTCGGTGCCGCATTGGAGCGTCATGGCGCCGAGGTCGCCTACGGCCCGGCCATCCAGATCGTTCCGGTGGCCAACGACGACAACCTCAGGGCGATCACCGCTCAGGTGATCGCGAAGCCGCCGGACATCGTGGTGGCCACCACGGCGATCGGCTTCCGCGGCTGGGTGGAAGCGGCCGACAGCTGGGGTGTTGCCGAGCCGTTCCTGCAGGCCCTTTCCGGCGCGACGTTGCTGGCCCGCGGGCCGAAGGTGGTCGGCGCGATGCACGCCGCTGGCCTGTTCGGCGAATGGTCGCCGCGCTCCGAATCGTCCTCCGAGGTGCTCGAACGGCTGCTGACGATGGACCTTCAGGGATGCCGGGTCGTCCTGCAAGAACACGGCGAACCCCTGCACGACATGGTGGAGGCGCTGCGGGCCGCGGGCGCCTCGGTGCTGGAGGCCAAGGTCTACGGATGGGTGCGGCCGGCCGATTCGGCCCCGTTGATGCGGCTGTGCGCTCAGGTCGCCCACGGCGAGGTGCATGCGCTGACCTTCACCAGCGCCCCGGCCGCCGTCAGCTTCCTGCAGACCGCGGAGGATCAGGGGCTGCTGACGAAGGTCACGGCGGTGCTGCAGCACCAGGTGATGGCGGTGGCCGTCGGGCCGGTGACCGCCGCCCCGTTGATCAGGGCCGGTATCCCGGTGGTCCAACCGGGCCGGGCGCGGCTGGGCGCCATGGTGCGCGAAGTGTCCGTTCAACTGCCGGCCCGGCTGACGCAGAAGGTCACTGCCGCGGGGCACGACCTGGAGATCCGCGGCACGGCCGTGCTGGTCGACGGTGCGTTCGTGACGCCAGGGCCGACCGGAATGGCGTTGCTGCGCAAGCTTTCCCGGCATCCGGGCCAGGTGGTGAGCAGGGCCGAGCTGATCTCGGGGTTGTCCGGCGGGGGTTCCGATATGCATGCCGTCGAGGTCGCCGTCGGGCGGTTGCGCACGGCGCTGGGCGATCCGCGGTTGGTCCAGACGGTGGTCAAACGGGGGTACCGCCTGGCGTTCGATCCTGAGGTCGCGTCGACCGGAAGGGATTGACTCCCGGATGATCAGCGGACTTGATCAGAGGGTGACCGTCGGAGGGCGATATCCGCCGTCGCGGGCGCCCGAACGGGTGGTCGGCGTGCGGAAGGTAGCGGTCCGGTATCGGCTCGGCTGTGCCACTCTCCTGTC
>DASQFG010000312.1:0-9631 GCA_035633315.1 Nakamurella sp.
CCGTGGGTCTTGGCCCGGCGACGGTTGTTGGGCTGAAAGGTGCGCTTGCTCACGGGTATCTCTCCACTGTCGACAACTGCTGGGGTGGTGCTCGCTCGTCAAAAGGCGGTGGTGCGTGGCGCTGGTGAAACGCGGTGGGAAGGCGTTGGTACTGCTTCGATCCGGGGCCGGTTCTGCTTCGTCAGCCTCGGTACCTGCATCAAATTCTTGGGTCGATCTCTTACTGCGGCAGCACCTCGACCGGGTACCGCCATCGTTCGAGAGCGGTGCTTTGCGCCCAGCGGTGCCGGCCGACTGTCGGTCGGAGTGGCCGTCTGCCAACGGCCCGACCCGATCAGATCCGCTGGGGAATCTGCGCTACGGTTCACGGACAGCACGAAACGGCCGGACCCAGCCGACGCAGTTCAGGGTACGGACCGTCAGGCGGGACGGTCAAACTCGCGGACTCCTGACCGCTGCCGCAGAATATCCAGGGGGCACTGCGCGACACGCCGACGGAGGTGCTTGCAGGCTGCGTGGTCTTGTGGGAAGTGCAGGAAAGTTGTTAGCGTCCGGCTCGCACGACTCGGAACCACCGAGTCCCCCGGAGCAACTATTCCGCGGCGCCGCGGTCTCTCGGCGGCGCGGGCCGTTGCCGTTCCCCACTAGTCCACACCTGTGGATAACTATTGTGGACGGCCGACGGGGGCCGATAGGCGCGAGGGGGAACAGTGATCGTCGAGGATTCGGACGACCGATTGACGCCGGTGTGGCGGAACGTCGTGACGGATCTGGCGCCGACTCTGAGCCAGCAGCAACGGGCCTGGCTCGCCCTCACCCAGCCAGTCGGGTTGTTGGGCACCACTGCGTTGCTCGCCGCGCCGACGGACTTCGCCAAGGAAACCATCGAGCGGATCCTGCGCGAGCCGATCACCACCGCGCTCTCCGGACACCTCAATCTGCAGATCAGCCTGGCCGTCACGGTCAGCGAGGAACACTCCGTGGGGCCGCTCACCACGTCGACCACCGCGGCCGACCGGCAGCGGCTGCTGGATCGCAGCGATGGTTTCGCTCCCGGTACCTACCTCGGCGACGGCGGTTTGGTCGCGCAACGGGGCGAGCAGCCGGGTCCGATGACGCCGGTCGGGTTCACCGGCGCCCTGGGCCCCGACCTGCGTGACGTCGATGATCTGGACGCGCTGGATGATGAGGGCGACGAGGAGGCAGACGCGCTCGCCACCGTCACCGAGATCTGGCCGACGTACACCGGCCGGCGCGACGTCGCCCCCGCTCACCCCTCGCAGACCAGGCTGAACGAGAAATACACGTTCGAGACGTTCGTCATCGGCGCCTCCAACCGGTTCGCGCACGCGGCCGCGGTGGCGGTGGCCGAGGCACCGGCGGTGGCCTACAACCCACTGTTCGTCTGGGGCGAGTCCGGTCTGGGCAAGACGCACCTGTTGCACGGCATCGGGCACTACGCCCAGCGCTTGTTCCCCGGCATGCGGGTCCGGTATGTCTCCAGCGAAGAGTTCACCAACGACTTCATCAACTCACTGCGCGACGACCGCAAGGTCGCCTTCCAGCGCCGCTACCGAGATGTCGACGTGCTGCTGGTCGACGACATCCAGTTCCTGGAGGGCAAGGAAGGCACCCAGGAGGAGTTCTTCCACACCTTCAACACCTTGTACAACGCCAACAAGCAGATCGTCATCTCCTCGGATCGCCCGCCCAAGCGACTGGAGACCCTCGAGGACCGGATGCGGACCCGCTTCGAGTGGGGGCTGACCACCGACATCCAGCCCCCCGAGCTGGAAACCCGGATCGCGATCCTTCGCAAGAAGGCGGCGCTGGACCGGATGAACGCCCCGGACGACGTGCTGGCGTTCATCGCCAGCCGGATCGAGCGCAACATCCGTGAGCTGGAGGGCGCCCTGATCCGGGTGACCGCGTTCGCCTCGCTGAACCGGCAGACCGTCGACCTGTCGCTTGCCCAGATCGTGTTGCGCGACCTGATCCGCGATCCGGTCTCGAACGACATCGACGCCGCCACCATCATGGCGGTCACCGCTGAGTACTTCGGGGTGACGCTGGACGAGCTGTGCGGTCCGGTGAAGACCAAGCAGATCGCCTTCGCCCGGCAGATCGCCATGTACCTGTGCCGCGAGCTGACGGACCTGACACTGCCCAAGATCGGTCAGACCTTCGGCAACCGCGACCACACCACCGTCATGCACGCCGCCAAGAAGATCAGGGCCGAGCTGGCCGAACGCCGACAGACCTACGACCACGTCCAGGAGTTGACAGCCCGGATCCGCGACCGGATGCGGCACTGACCCTCCGCTCGGACGGATGAACTTTTCCGACGGTCCGGGATTTTCCGCGCCGCAGCCGTCCATCACCGGTGGATCCTGCGGTTTTCGGCGTACCCGGATCACGAACCGGTCACGACGCGTGGCTAGCGATGCACACCCTGTGGACAAGTCTGGGGACAAATGGGGATGGCTCGGGGACAACCACATGTTGTGCTCGTTCATCCACCGTCTGCCCAACCGCTCCCGGATCGCTCCCCGGCCTGTCCACTGCCCCGACACGCCGCGTGGCCTGCACGGGTCGCCACCTGTCCACACCGTCAACACCACCTATTACTACTACTGGTTTTATCTCTCCAAGAGCTCTCCTTTCTTGTAGCCCTGGGGATGAACGGCTCGGACCATGGATCGACGGACGACGAGCCCGCCGGCGACGGACCGACCGGGCACCGCATCGCCCCGACGGCGAGGACCTGCCGCACGATCGGGAGGGCAGCCGGAGGAGGACCCCGGCGTGACGCCGGGAGCTTTTTGGTCGTACGGTGTGAGCCCGAGCTAGAACATCAGCAGCTGGGGGGTTTGACGGTCCACCGACCGCACATCGGCGTCACCGACCGCGGTCGGGCGACCCGTCACCGTGCCGGCCGGCCACACCCGCTCGCCATCCGCCCAGCAGGTTCAGCACCACAACGCGGCCACCGCCGCGTCCCAGGAGGTCTGTCCATGAAGTTCCGTGTCGCCCGCGACGATCTCGCCGACGCCGTCGCATGGGTGGCCAAGTCGCTGCCGACCAGACCTCCGGTCCCGGTGCTGGGCGGGATCCTGCTCGAGGTGCGGGGTTCGACGCTGACCGTCGCCGGTTTCGACTACGAGGTGTCCACCCGCGCCGAGATCTCGGTCGACACCGTCGACGCCCTGGACGATGACGCCGCGGGCGAGCCGTCCGCCGACCGGGTGCTGGTCTCGGGCCGGCTGCTGGCGGAGATCACCAGGGCGCTGCCGGCCAAGCCGGTGGACTTCTCCGTCGACGGACCCCGGGTGACGATCGTCGGCGGGTCGGCCCGATTCACCTTGCCGACCATGCCGGTCGAGGACTACCCCCCGCTGCCGGAGATGCCGGGCGCATCCGGCACCGTCGATGCGGCCACCTTCGCCGAGGCCGTCGCGCAGACCGCGATCGCCGCCGGCCGCGACGACACGCTGCCGATGCTGACCGGGATCCGGGTGGAGATCGAGGGCGATCGGCTGACCCTGGCCGCCACCGACCGCTTCCGGCTGGCCGTGCGGGAACTCCAGTGGTCGCCGGACGCGCCGAACGTGTCGACCGCGGTGCTGGTGCCCGCCCGCACCCTGGCCGACGCAGCGAAGACCCTGGGCGGCGCGTCGGACGTCACCATCTCGCTCGGCGAGGGGCTGCTGGGGCTGCAGGCCTCCGGCCGGCGCACCACGGTCCGGCTGCTGGACGTCGAGTTCGTGAAGTACCGCTCGCTGCTGCCGACCACCCACACCACCACCGTCGACGTGCTGGTCAGCGAGCTCGGCGAGTCGATCAAGCGGGTCGCGCTGGTCACCGATCGCGGTCACCACCTGCGCATGCAGATCGGCGACGGCTCGCTCACGCTGACCGCCGGCGGTGACGACGAGGGTCGGGCCGAGGAGGAACTCCAGGTCGACGCGGACGGCGCGGAGCTGCTGATCGCGTTCAACCCGTCGTACCTGCTGGACGGGCTCGGCGTGCTGCGCTCGAACTCGGTGCGGCTGGCGTTCACCACCCCGTCCCGGCCGGCGCTGCTGCTGCCCGTCACCGGTGACGAGGCCGGGTCCGCGGAGTCCGACGGCGCAGCGACCGAGGCGCCGGCGTACCGCTACCTGGTGATGCCCGCGCGGTTGCCGGGCTGATTCAGGGCCGGGAACCTGCCTGTGGCGCACGCGGGTGGGCCCGGGTGGCCGTGAACGGGTTGACGGTGATCGAGCGGAAGGAAGCACCATGCAGATCGGCCTGATCGGGCTCGGCAAGATGGGCGGCAACATGGCCGAGCGGCTGCGGGCCGACGGTCACCAGGTGGTCGGCTACGACCGCAACCCGGCCAGCCCGCGGACGGTCGATTCGCTGCCGGCGCTGGCCACCGCCCTCGGCACGCCCCGGGTGGTCTGGGTGATGGTGCCCTCCGGCGAGCCGACCAGGGCCACCATCGCGGACCTGGCCGAGGTGCTGGAGCCCGGCGACGTCATCATCGACGGCGGCAACTCCCGGTACACCGACGACCAGCTGCATGCCGCGGCCCTGCAGCCCAAGGGGATCCGGTACCTCGACGTCGGGGTGTCCGGCGGCGTGTGGGGCATCACCGAGGGCTACGCGCTGATGGTCGGCGGCGATTCAGACACTGTCGCGATTGCCCAGCCGATCTTCGACGCGCTCAAACCGCCCGGGGACAGCGGCTTCGTGCACGCCGGCCCGGTCGGCGCCGGGCACTTCACCAAGATGGTCCACAACGGCATCGAGTACGGCATCATGCAGGCCTACGGCGAGGGCTACGAGCTGCTCGAGGCCGCCGACATGGTGACCGACCCGGACGCGGTGATGGCGTCCTGGCAGCAGGGCACGGTGATCCGGTCGTGGCTGCTGGAACTGCTGGTCAGGGCCATGGACAAGGATCCGGGGCTGGCCGAGATCCGGCCCTACGCGCAGGACTCCGGCGAGGGCAGGTGGACCATCGAGGCCGCCATCCACCACGCCGTGCCGCTGCCGGTGATCACCGCGGCGCTGTACGCGCGGTTCGCCTCCCGTCAGCAGGATTCGCCGGCGATGAAGGTGGTCGCCGCATTGCGGAACCAGTTCGGTGGGCACGCGATGGGCCACGAGGGCTCCACCGCCCCGGTCCCGATCAGCTGAGGGGTGTTCGCCCGCCATCTCTCGCTGCTCGACTACCGCTCCTGGCCGTCCGCGGAGGTGCCGCTGCAGCCCGGCGTCAACGTGCTGATCGGCCGGAACGGCACCGGCAAGACCAACCTGGTGGAGGCCCTGGGGTACCTGGCCACGCTGTCCTCGTACCGGGTGGCCACCGACGCGCCACTGATCCGGCGTGGCGCCGAGCGCGCGGTGGTGCGGGCCGCGGTGGTCTCGGACGACCGTGAGCTGCTGCTCGAGATCGAGATCAACAACGGCCGGGCGAACCGGGCGCGGATCAACCGGGCGCCACTGACCAGGGCCCGCGACCTGCTCGGCGTGCTGCGCACCGTGCTGTTCGCGCCCGAGGATCTCGCGCTCGTCCGCGGCGACCCCGCCGAACGGCGCAGGTTCACCGACGACGTGCTGATCATGCGGGCGCCGCGGATGGCCGGCGTCCGCGCCGACTACGACCGGGTGCTCAAGCAACGCAACGCGCTGCTCAAGACAGCCGGGCCGGCCCGGCGCGGCGGCGGCGAGCTGGCCACCCTGGACGTCTGGGACGAGCACCTGGCCACCGCCGGCGCCGAACTGGTGCACGCCCGGTTGGCGCTGGTCGCCGAGCTGCGGCCGCACGTCGCGGCCGCGTACGCCGACCTGGCCGGGGCCGGTGACGCGGTCGGCCTGGTGTATCGGGGCACGGTGCCGATCCCGGACAGCGCGGGCGATCCCGATCCGGCGACCGACGCCGTCACCCACTCGATCCAGGACCCGACCCCCGATCCGATCCCGGACCCGTCTCCTGACCCCACCCCCAGCATTGATGCGCTCCGGGAATCGATGCTGGCCGAGCTGATCCGGGTCCGGCAGAACGAGCTGGACCGCGGCATCTCGCTGGTCGGCCCGCACCGCGACGACCTCGAGCTGGTGCTCGGCATCGGCCCGGCCAAGGGGTACGCCTCGCACGGCGAGTCGTGGTCGTTCGCGCTGGCGCTGCGGCTGGGCTCGTTCGCATTGCTGCGCAGCGACGGGGTGGACCCGATCCTCGTGCTGGACGACGTCTTCGCCGAGCTCGACACCACCCGACGGGACCGGCTGGCCGCGCTGGTCGCCGACGCCGAGCAGGTGGTGATCACCGCCGCCGTCCCCGGTGACGTCCCGGACGCGCTGGGCGGGGTGCGGCTCTCGGTGACCGGCCAGGGGGTGACGTCAGAGGGCTGAGTGGTGCGCCGGCGTGACCGCCACGGTGTGCGACGCCAGGAAGGCGAGCACCCGGCTCGTGGCGTCGGCCTGGGCGCGGGCCTGACCCTCCCGGCTGCCGCCGAGCGCGATGCCGCCGGTCCACTGCGCGTCAGTCGGCAGCAGGCCCAGCCGGATCAGGTGACCGGCGCCGGAATAGTCGACGAGTTCGTCGTCGTGGTCGCAGCCCGCCGCGTGTCGTTGCGCGGCCAGGGTGGCGGCCATCGGCCCGGACGGCCAGACCTGGTCGTCGGTGCCACACAGCATCAGCAACGGGGACGCCACCGTGGTCGCGTCCAGCACCGCGGCGGCGCTCCCAGCAGCGGGTTTCGCAACGTCGCCGGCCGCCTGGACGGTGCCACCGTCATCAACGACGGCGGAGGCGATGGTGGCCAACGAGTTCTCGTACGCCGGCCGCACCCGCAGCAGCGACGGGCGGCGGTGCGCGGCGTCCCGGCCGACGGTCCAGGCGTTCCGCACCAGCTGGCGCATCAGCACGCCGCTGGCTACCGGGAGCCAGGGCAGCGGCCGCCCGCCGGCCGTCCACGAGCCGGTGTCGGGGATCTCGCCCGACGAGCCCATCGCCTGCCAGCAGACCGAGCTCGGACTGACCAGGATCACCGCTCGCGGCGCCGGTGCCAGGCCGTGCCCGAGAGTGGCCAACAATCCCTCGGAACCCCGCGAGATCGCCATCGCCGCAACGCGTGTCGGGTCGACCTCGGTCCGGCCGGCGAGCATTCGCAGCGCGGCGGCAAATCGTTCCAGCGGCACCTGGCTGATCCCGGCCTCGGCATCGGGGCCGGAGATCCAGGCCTGCGCCAGGGCCGCGTAGCCGTGCGACGCGAGCAACGCGGCGCCGGCGAGTTGCGATTCGTAGCCGCCCTCCGAGCCGCCGAAGCAGGCCACGGCGGGCCAACCGCCCGTCGGTGGTCGGCCCGCGGGCAGCACCAGCATTCCGGGCAGGCCGTCCAGCCGGGTCGGTTCGAACCGGACACCGGGATCGGCCCCGCGGCGCAGCACCGTGCGCCTCGCGACCACCCCGCCGGGCGCATGGACCTCGATCGTCACCTGCCAGGGCTCGGTGGGCGCGATGAAGGCCTCAGGCACACCGTCCTCGTCGGCGAACGTCATCGCCCAGATCGGCGCGCCGGGGTCGGCCGTGGTCCAGTCCGAATCGGCGGATGGCGCGGCCACGGACAGATCGACCGCACCTGACGGGGATACCACGACGTCAGCCCGGGCCCGCCAGAGGTGGCCGTACAGGTCCTGACCTGAGGTGGTGACGGTCGCCGAGGTGGGGTGCGGGTTCCCGGCCGCGGACAGATCGATCCGGATGCCGAACGGCTCGTCCATCCGGCTGTCCGCAGGGGCGTCGATGCGGACCTGGTCGGTGGCCAGGTCCGTGGGCGGCGGGGCCTGCGGAACCACGGCCGGATGTGCCGCGGATCGCTGGTCGACCGCGGCCGATCGTTTCTCGAACCAGGGCGGGAAGACCGCGGAGATCGCGCCCGCGATGCCCAGGACGGTGAACGGGATGACCCAGTAACACAGGATGGAGAGCGGGTTCTCCATGTCCCGGATGGTGGCGTCGCCGTCCACGATGGGCGGGATCAGAGTGGAGACGAGCATGATGCCGAACGCGCCGACCCACATCCAGGTCATCGCCGCCGTCACCGACTTGAACCCCTCGCTGCGGGCGGTGGCCTCGTCGACGGAGTCCTCGGCGTACTCCCGGACGAACGGGTGCCCGGTCAGCACCCCGACCAGCGCGATCAGGAACAGTCCCGCGCTGCTCAGCGGCTGCAGCCAGCGTTCCAGCACGTCCGTCGGCACGGTGAAGGCCGCGACGGTCAGCACCGCGAACACGGCGAGGTTGCCGATCTCCAGGGTGTGCGCGCGTTCCTTGCGGAGCCGGTGCAGCAGCTCGACGAGCACCGTGATGGCGAATGCGACACCGACGGCGAGCTTGAACGGCGCGTTCCCGACCAGCACCCAGTAGACGATCCACGGCACGAACCCCAGCACGATGGCCATGACGCCCCCCTTGCTTCTCCTAGTTTGCGCTAGGTGGACTGCTACGGCAAACGGGTGATAGGAACCGCGTCCGCGCAGTTCAGCGGAGCGGCGCGAGGCCACCTGCGCGCCGGCCCGGGCGTGGGGATCAGAATGAGCGGCGTGGATCAGCAGCCTCCGAGTGCAGCGGAACCGCCGGCAGGCGCGGGCGGGTCAGGCTCGGGCGGGTCAGGCGCGGGCGGGCCAAGCACCGACGGGAGCGCCGAAAGGCCGGACACGCCGCCGCGCAAGGGTTCCGACCTGGCGCGCGACGCGCTCGCGGCCGCCCGGGAGAGCAACGCCGCACGGCGGAAGGCGGCCGGCCGGACCCCGCTCAGCCGCCGCGGCGCCGCGAACAACCTGAAGCGCCGCCGCTGGTCGGGCTCCGGCCCGGATGCCAGAGACCCGCAGCCGCTCAGCTCCACCCTGCGCACCTGGGTGGCCGGCGCCGGCGCCGGGGCGGACCTGACCAAGGCGACCATTTTCGGCCGCTGGCCGCAGATCGTCGGCGCGGACATCGCCGACCACTGCGCACCGGTGTCACTGGTGGACGGCGAGCTGCTCGTGCAGGCCGAGTCGACCGCGTGGGCGACGCAGATCCGGATGCTGTCCAGCCAGCTCGTCCGCCGGATCAACGACGAGGTGGGGGAACGGTCGGTGAAGCGGATCCGGGCCCGCGGACCGGCCGCACCGTCCTGGAAGTTCGGGAACCGGCACGTCTCCGGGCGGGGCCCCCGCGACACCTACGGCTGACACCGCAGGACCGCCGCCTACCCCCGGTTGCGTCGCGCAGACTGCGCGCTACAGCGAGCACCCCGCAGGACGCAACGCAGGTCGAGCGGGTGAGCGGTCAGACCGGCACGCCCAGCCCGCCGCCCACCCACATCAGGTACGAACCGCGGTTGTACGCGCCGCTGAACCCGTTGCGCAGCACCCACATCCGCAGCGGCGGGACACCTGCCAAGACCACCACCGCGCTCGCCGGGTCCAGCTCGTCCAGCAACCAGAACAGCTCCCGGGCCAGCGCGGTGGGCCGTTGGCGGCGGACCGTGCCTCGCTCGATGGCGGCCCAGTCGTGACTACTCAGCGCGGCAAGCGCGACTGCTGTGACCTCCACGTCGCGCCCGAACACCGTTGGCAGCGCGGCGGCCACCTCGCCCAC
>DASQFG010000313.1:0-4155 GCA_035633315.1 Nakamurella sp.
CTCGCCGAGCGTTGGGACGGGATGGCCTGGCCCAGCGCACGGGTGCACTCGCACCTGCTGGCGGCGATGCCGCCGGGGGTGTTCCCGGGTGTCGACCAGACCGACGTGCTCAGCTTCCTGGACCGGCACAGCGTCGTGTGAAGCAGGGAATCCCTCGGCCCGGACCCGTTGTGCGGCAAGGAGTGTGGCGGCCGGGCAAGGATGGGGACGGCTCCGAATCCAGGCCGCGGTCGGGCTCGGTCCGGTCGGCTCACGCCTCTCGCCCGGGCACCCTGGCCTTGATCTGCATCGCCACGGGCGCCGGCGCCACCTCCACCTCGTACGTCAACGACGCCGGATACTGGCTGGTCAGCCGCTACTTCGGCATCAGTGAGAAGGACACGCCGAAATCCTGGACCGTACCGGAAACGCATGGGCTGCACCGCCTTCGGGGTGGCCGCAGCACTCAGCCTCGCCGTTTGACCCCGCACCATCCGCTCAGGCCAGCAGCGAACTGCCCCCCGCACAACCGGACTCCCGCCCGTTGACAGGCCCATTCAAGAAATGGAAACGCATGCCCAGCAACGCAACTCGAACAGCAGAAACCCAGGCAGCACCGACCGCGGCGGATATTCTCGCCGCCGCACCACCACTGCGCCACGTGCCCGGCGCCCGGGCGACGATCAGGGCCGCGAACGCGGCGTCCGGACGGCGGATCGCAGTGCTGGACGACGACCCCACCGGCTCGCAAACCGTTCATGACGTCGCCGTGGTCACCGTGTTCGAGGACGCTGAATACGCCGCCGGACTGGCCCAACCCGGCTCCACCTGCTTCGTGCTGACCAACACCCGCAGCCTGCCCGAAGACGCTGCCAGCGCACTGACCACCAGCGTCGCGGGCAGCCTGTTCACCCTTGGGCAGAGGGTGAACGCGCCGGTCGAGGTCGTCGGCCGCGGCGATTCCACCCTCCGCGGACACGTCCTCACCGAGATCCGGGCGATCGATGACGCTCGCCGGAGGGTCGTCGGCACCGGCTTCGACGGCGTGCTGCTGGTCCCGGCGTACTTCGAGGCCGGCCGGTTCACCGCGGGCGACATCCACTGGGCGAACGTCGGTGGCGAGCTGATCCCGGTGGGGGAGAGCGAGTTCGCCCGTGACGCCGCCTTCGGGTACACCTCGTCGAACCTCCGCGAGTTCATTGCGGAGAAGAGCGCCGCAGGAAAGAGCGCCGCAGGAAATGGTGACAGCACGATCACCCCGGACGAGGTGCACAGCATCAGCCTGTCCGACATCCGCGTGGGTGGACCGCAGCGGGTCACCGAGATCCTTGCCGGGGTGACGGGCGGCGCCTTCGTCGTCGTCAACGCGACGGACTACGCCGACCTGGACGTCGTCGTCCTCGGCCTGCTCGAAGCGCAGGCCAGCGGCAAGTCTTTCGTGTACCGGTGCGGCCCGTCGTTTCCGCAGGTGCTCGCCGGGCTGGACGCGCAGGAACCGCTGACCGCTCAGCAGATCTGGCCGGCCGGCAACCCCGGGGGACACGGCCTGGTCGTCGTCGGGTCGCACGTCGGGCTGACCAGCCGCCAGATCGCCAAGGCCCAGGAACGCGGCGGGCTTGCCGAAGCCGAACTGGATGTGCCGACCCTGATCGACCGCCACCGGCGCGATGCCCACGTCGCGGACATCAGCCGCCAGGTCATCAAGGCGCTGGACACCTCCGATGTGCTGCTGTTCACCAGCCGCACCCAGCTGCGCGGCGGCGACGCCGACGACAGCCTGGCCATCTCCCGGAGCGTCTCCACCGCCGTCATCGAAGTGGTCCAAGCGGCACTGGCGGCGCACCCGTCGTGGGTGGTCGCGAAGGGCGGCATCACCTCGCACGACGTCGCGGTCCGCGGGCTCGGGATCCGCCGGGCCGAGGTCGTCGGTCAGCTGCTGCCGGGCATGGTGTCGGTGTTCCGGCCCATCCAGGCAGCTCCCGAGGCGGTCGGCACCCCCTACGTCGTCTTCGCGGGCAACGTCGGGGACGACGACACCCTGGCCGATGTCATCGACCTGTTCACCGGCAAGAGCTGACCAGTGCGGACGACTCCTCGCTGATCCAGATTCTTCGCGGCGACGTCACCGCCGGCCGAAAGGACCGACGCCCGGTCGGCAGGCGTGACGGACGGTTCGCGACGTCCGTCACGCCGTCGGCGTGCACCGGCCGTCAACGTCCAGACCGAAGATCGAGACGGAGGTCCCGGTCAGCTGGTTTGCTCCGCGGCCGCCGGGCGGGCGGCTCGGTGTGCGCTCACGCGACGACGCGCATGGCGGAGTGCATCGAAGGACAGCACGGCCAGCGCCGCCCAGACCAGGGCGAAACCCAGCCAGCGCGACGGCGGCATGTTCTCCCCGAACCAGAAAACGCCGAGCAGGAACTGCACCACCGGCGTGATGTATTGCAGCAGGCCAAGCACCGAGAGCGGCAGCGCCTGGGCGGCCACTGCGAATGCCAGCAGCGGCACGCAGGTGACCACTCCGGAGCTGGCCAGCAGCAGGACGTGTCCGGCGCCGTGCTCGGTGAGCGTGGACAGCCCGTTCACCTGCAGGATGATCAGATAGGTCAGGGCCGGCAGCGCCAGCACCAGGCCTTCGGCGGTCAGCGACGCGGTCGGCGCCAACGGGATCACCTTCTTGACCAGGCCGTACAGGCCGAAGCTGGCGGCCAGGCTGAGCGCCACCCACGGCACGGCCCCGCCCGCGATCGCCAGCACCGTCACCGCGACGGCGCCCAGGCCGACCGCCGCCCATTGCGCTACCCGCAGCCGTTCGCGGAAGATCATCACCCCGAGCAGCACGCTGACCAGGGGATTGACGAAATAGCCGAGCGAGGCCTCGACGACGTGCCCGTTGTTGACGGCCCAGATGTAGATGCCCCAGTTGACCGCGATCATCGCGGAGCCGGCAATCACCAACGCCCACACCCGTCGCGGCATCGCGCGGATGGCCTGCCAGCCGCGCACCACCGTCAGCACGATCGCGGACACCACCAGGGACCAGATCATCCGGTGGGCCAGGATTTCCAGGGCTCCCGCCGGAATCAGCAGCGGGAAGTAGAGCGGGAACAGACCCCAGAGCAGGTAGGCGAGAACGCCGAAAGAGACTCCGCGGCGCATCTGCACCTCCCTGCCGCCCGCGATCGAGCCGGCGCGGTCATGCCAGGCACCGACTGCTGGTCCGCAACGGCGACTGCCTGCCGGGGCCGCCGGCCGGGCGATCAGCGGTAGTTGGTGAACTGCAGGGCGATATCCAGATCGGCCTGCTTGAGCAGCGCGATCACGGCCTGCAGGTCGTCACGCTTCTTGCCCGACACCCGCAGTTGGTCGCCCTGGATCTGCGCCTGCACACCCTTGGGCCCCTCCTCCTTGATGCGCTTGGCGATGGCCTTGGCCTTGTCCGAGGCGATCCCCTGCACCAGCGAACCGGTGACCTTGTAGACCTTGCCGGACGCGGCCGGGTCGCCGACCTCGAACGCCCGCAGCGAGATACCGCGCTTGATCAGCTTGTCCTTGAACACGTCGATGGCCGCCTTGCACCGTTCCTCGGTGCTGGAGGTGATCGTCACGCCGTCCTCGCCGGCCCAGGCGATGGTGGTGTCCGTCCCGCGGAAATCGAAGCGCTGGGATAGTTCCTTGGCCGCCTGGTTGACCGCGTTGTCGGCCTCCTGGTGGTCGACCTTGCTCACGATGTCGAACGAGGCGTCTGCCATCGTCGCTCACCCCTTCTGTTGTCTCGGGCGCGGTTGGTCGTTGGTCCGTCGGTTGGCCTCAGTCGGCTGGTCGCAGTCGGTGGTGCGGCTTCCTGGACAGCGGTCGTGCCGGCCCTGATAGGGCCGACCGGTGGTCGTCGCAGGACATTGTGCCCGCGGCGGCGGTCGTCGCGCGCAGCGCCAGGACGGGCCCCGCGCCGTCCGGCCCGCCGATTCGGTCCAGCGAGCAGTGTCCTTGTAGAGTGTGCGGGCGCAGCCGGACCAGTGGTCGGGCTCCAACGGCAGGTTGCCCGAGTGGCCAAAGGGAGCTGACTGTAAATCAGCCGGCATTGCCTACGGGGGTTCGAATCCCTCACCTGCCACAGTTCCGCTCGACCAGTTCCGCTCGACCAGTTCCGCTCGACCAGTTCCGCTCGACCAGTTC
>DASQFG010000314.1:0-1996 GCA_035633315.1 Nakamurella sp.
GGTTGACGTCGTCCAGCTTGCGGGTTTCCCGGATCACCCTGGTGCGGCCCAGCGAATGCAGCGCGTAGACCTCGGCGAGATCCTGCCGGGTTCCGACGATCGATCCCACCACGGTCAGCCCGTTCAGCACGGTCTGGAAGATCGGCAGGGTGACCGTGTTGTCGGCGGGCAGCGCGACGAGCACCAGCGTGCCGCCGCGGCGCAGGGAGCCGAAGGCCTGGTCGGAGATCCGCGGCGCCACCGCGGTGGTGATCGCGGCGTGCGCGCCGCCGAGCGCTTCGATCGCCGCGATCGGATCGTCGATGAGTGCGTTGACCACAAAGTCCGCACCGAGATCCTTTGCCAACGAGAGTTTCTCGTCGGACACATCAACGGCGACGACGCTCGCGCCGGCGATCTTCGCGTATTGCAGCGCCAGGTGACCGAGCCCGCCGATGCCGAAGATCGCGACCAGCTGACCGGAGCGAGCACCGGAGACCTTCACCGCTTTGTAGGTCGTCACGCCCGCACAGGTCAGCGGCGCGGCGTCCAGCGGATCGACCTCGTCCGGCACTGCGGCGACGTAGGCGGCATTGGCGGTGACGTACTCGGCGTACGACCCGTCACGGCCGTAGCCGGTGTTGACCTGCTTCTTGCACAGCGTCTCCCACCCATCGATGCAGTACTCGCAGACTCCGCAGGCCGACCCCAGCCAAGGCATGGCGACCCGATCGCCGATCTTCAACCGTTCGACGCCGGCACCGAGCTCTTCGACGATGCCGACACCCTCGTGGCCCGGGATCAGCGGCAGCGTCGGCTTGACCGGCCAGTCGCCGTGCGCAGCATGGATGTCGGTGTGGCACAAGCCGGATGTTTCGATACGAACCAGCACCTCCCCACGAGCGGGCACCGGCTTGGCGACGTCCTCGACGCGTAGGTCGCGGGTGAAATCATGGACGACTGCTGCTTTCATTTCAGATCTCCTTCTGCACGTCGGTGGGCATTCGAGGTGTGCGGGTTGCTGTCGTCGAAAGTGGAACCTCCTCGTGGTGCAGGCGCAAAAAGCGGACCGCTCTCGCTGCGCGGTTGCGAAAAAGGTTGCGGGGCCGCAGTTTGGCGGGGCGCAGCGAGGCGATTCCCTGAGCGTAGGAGAACGAACGTTGCGAAAACGCTGCAATGGCCGAGAATGGCCGCAATGATGCCGGGATCAAATGGGCGGCGTCGGCCAGTTCTCAGGGGCTTCCCGATCGATCGCCGGACCGGATGGGGTCACAGCCCGGATCACATGAGGAACCACAACCTGAATAACGACCGGAATAGCGGCCGGATGATACGGAGGCGATTGCGGAGTCGCTCCGGCCGTTGACACGCGCCGCCGTCGTCGTTGACTGGGCACACCCCAGTGCTACGTCTGCAACGCGGCCACGGCTAGGGCCGTCGGTCCCGCGACGGCAGGACTTCGGAACTGTTCTCGGCGGGCGGCCGGGACCGGTTCAGGGAAGCGTACAGGGCCGGGTAGACAGTGGTGCCGCGCGGGTGAGGTTCATCCGCGCGGCACCGGCCGGTTCTGTCAGTAGCGGCAGACGCCGGCTACATCTCCAGGGCCTCGTAGACGTCGACGGCACCGCCGGTGGCCAGTACCGGACAGCCCTTCGCGGCGGCGGTCGCCGCATCGAGCGAGTCGGCCGTGATCACCGTGTACCCGCTGGCACCGAGCTTTCCGGCACCGCTGACGCTGCCGTCGGCCGTCACCGCCGACGAGGCGCCAAAAGGGTTGCCGGGATCGGTGACGGCCTCACCCAACGTTCCGAACCAGGTCCCCCACTCCTGCATGGCGGCCTCCTGCTCCTCCGGAGTTAGCGCCATGCTGCCGCCGCTGTAGACGAACACGAACTTCGACATCGGATGCTCCCTTGCTGGTGCCGGTCACCGCATCGGTGCCGGGCAGGACTTGCGGACACCCAGTAGACGGACGTGCCGCGATGGAATCGACAGCCTGCTCGCATCGGATCAGCGG
>DASQFG010000315.1:0-13878 GCA_035633315.1 Nakamurella sp.
TTTCAGGGTGCGGACCCAGCGGGGACTCGTCGACTACGCGTTGCAGCGCCGGGCGCTGCTCGCGAGCGTGCGGTCCGGTCGCACCGGCGTCACCGAGGTGTGTGACGCCTCGCCGTACCTTGTCCGGGCCGCGAAGTTCCACGGCGTGCCGACGGACATGGCCTGCCCGATGTGCCGCAAGGAACCGCTGACCCACGTCTACTGGGTCTACGGCGACGAGATCAAGCACATGGCCGGGTCGGCACGGCTGCCGGCGGAGCTGGAGTCCATGGCGCGCTCGTTCGGCGAGTTCTCCGTGTACCAGGTTGAGGTGTGCCGGACTTGCTCGTGGAATCACCTGGTGGCCTCGTTCGTGATGGGCACCAAGGGCGAGTCCGCCCCGCGGTCGCGTCGCCGCGCCGTCAAATAGCCTGCTCGCCACACGCCTCCCGGCCCTTCCGGGTCCGAATTGCGAGGTTCGGTGCCGCGGAGGATGGTGAGTCCGGGCGGCGCCGCCGGGGCGCTGCCCCTTCGGGACAGAGGGGTTCTGGCCATGTACGCACGATCAACGACATTCCGGGCCCGTCCGGCTGCGATCGATGCCGGCATCGCGTTGATGCGTGACGAGGTGATGCCCGCGGCGATGGCCATGTCGGGGTGCACCGGGCTGTCGATGATGGTCGATCGCCGATCCGGCCGCTGTATCGCCACGACGGCCTGGGATGCCGCCGAGCACATGCGCGCGACCGCCGGGCTGATCGCTCCGATGCGGGAGCGGGCCGCCGCCGTCATGAGGGCCGAGCCGTTCGTCGAGGAATGGGAGATCGCTTCGGTGCACCGCGCGCACTCCTCGCAGGACGGCGCGTGTGTTCGGGCCACCTGGATGTGGCTGGAACCGGCGATGGTCGACCACGCGGTCGACACCTACCGCCTGGTGACGTTGCCGGCGATGGAGAACCTGGAGGGTTTCTGCAGCGCGAGCCTGTTCGTCGATCGCCAGCTGGGCCGTGCGGTTTCTTCGGTCACCTACGACACGCACGCGGCGATGAACAACAGCCGCGAGGCCGCTCGGACCGTCCGGACGGACAACGCCCGCGACGCCCACGCACAGGTGCTCGACGTCGCGGAGTTCGACCTGGTGCTGGCGCACCTGAGGGTGCCGGAAATGATCTGACGAACGTCCTGCGGCCACGTCCGCCTCGAGGGGTGACGTGGCCGCAGGGCCGGGTGCCTAGAGGTCAGGCGAGCCCTACGGGTTGAAGAGTTCCTCCGGATGGTGCGGGTCAGTCGGTTTCGGGGCCGGAGCAGTACACGCAGTCGTCGTCGCAGCTGGGGACAGTCATCGTCATAGGAGTCATACCTAGCAGACGCCTACGGCGGCCGGGGGATGCGCGGCGCGTGTTACTTGTTGGTTTCCCCTTGTGACGAGCCCTTGATGAGCCCGCTGAGATTCACCCGTGACCGGCGCGTTCCGGATCTCCCTCGCTCCCTTCGGACCGGCCCCGGTCAGGGCGGCCTCATCGGTGGCGGACCCGCACACCAGTAGCATCGCGCCCGTGACCGCTGACCCGCCGGACGAGCCCGCAGCGGACGGCGATCCCGACGATGAGGTCCGGTCGGCCGAGGGCGAGATCTCCCGCTCGGCCGGCCTCACCCCGAACGAGCGCGTCATCCCGACCTGGACGGACCCGACGGTCCGCCGCGCCAGCGACGTGATCGGCGGCCCGACGGGCCGGCATGCGCTGGTCGGCCGGGCGTCCCTGCTGACCCCGCTGCGGGTCTGCCTGCTGATGGCGATCGTGGGGCTGATCTGCGGATGGTTGTTCAAGGCAGCGTGCATCCAACAGGGCCCGAACGGTGCCGACGGAGTGACACTGGACCAGGGTGGGCAGCGGCCGTGGATCACCGCCTGCTACAACGATGCGGTTCCGCTCTACGGCAGCCACGGGCTGGACAAGCTGGCGCTGCCGTATGCCACGTCGTGGCAGGACAACGGCGAGACCAAGCACATGGAGTACCCCGTCGTCACCGGCTACTGGATGTGGGTGGTCGCCGCCATCTCCCGCGGGTACACGACGGTGGCCCAGGCAACCGGGGTGGTCCCGGTACCCCTCGACGTCGCCGCCTACTTCACCATCGGCGCCATCCTGCTCGGCCTGATGTACCTGTGGGCCGTGGCGTCCACCGCCAAGATCGCCCGTCGGCGCGTCTGGGACACCGCGATCATGTGTCTGTCGCCGTTGCTGATCGTGCACGCGTTCACCAACTGGGATCTGCTGGCCATCGGCATCACCGCAGGAGCGATGCTCGCCTGGGCCAGGAAGAAACCGATCCTGGCCGGTGCGCTCATCGGGCTGGGCACAGCGGCCAAGCTGTACCCGTTGCTACTGCTGGGCCCGCTGCTGATCCTGTGCCTGCGGGCCGGGAAGATGGGCGCATGGACCCGCAGCGCCGTCGCCGCCGCGGTCGTCTGGCTGGTCATCAATCTGCCGGTGATACTGCTGTACCCGACGGGCTGGTACGAATTCATCAAGCTCAATTCCGAGCGACCGCCGGAATACGACTCCTGGTACTTCATCGTCGCGACGTTGTCCCGCTCGTCGATCTGGGACAAGACCCCGGGTGCCGCGTCGCCCACGCTGGTCAACGTGCTGTCGCTGCTGCTGTTCGCGCTCGGCTGCGTGGCGATCGGCTGGTTGGGCCTCGCCGCCCATCGCCGGCCCCGATTCGCCCAGTTGGCATTCCTGGTCATTGCCGCGTTCCTGCTGACGAACAAGGTGTGGTCGCCGCAGTATTCGTTGTGGCTGCTGCCGCTCGCCGTCCTGGCGTTACCGCGGTGGCGCCCGCTGCTGTTCTGGCAGGCGTCGGAGGCGATCACCTGGGTGCTGCTGATGCTGTACTTCGACGGCGAGGCGAACAAGGGCCTGTCCATCTACCCGTTCGTCAATGCCGCGTTGCTGCGCGACGCGATGGTGTTGATGCTGGTCGTCCTGGTCATCTGGGACATCATCCGGCCGGCGGGCGATCTGGTGCGGATGGCCGGTGACGACGATCCCGCCGGCGGCGTGCTGGAAGACGCGCCCGACCGGTTCACCGTGCCGTCCCTGCCAGCCATCTGGGCAGGCTGGCGGGCGCGCCGGGCAGGGTCCGACGAGCCCGTGCCGGTGGGAGCCGGCCGGCAGGCCGACGACCAGCTCGACCCCGCGTGACCGGGTGCGGCTGGGGCTTTCGCGGGTAGCCTGGGTGCACGCAACCCGATCTCCAGTGATCGGAGCTACCGCGATGAGCCTGGCCGCCAAGCACTTCGTCTGGCGAGTTTCCCGCGCCGTGCGCGCCGCGAATTCCGAACGTCGGCGGGTCCTCGAGCAGGAAATGGCCGGCTATTCATCCGAATCGGACCGCTGTGATTTCGAAGCCATTCTTGACCGATATCCCGACGCGGTGACCGAAGAAATGCGCGACATCCTGACCCGGCAACGGCTGGCCCGACCGTCCCGGGCCGGCGGAATGCCACCCTGCTGACCGCACCGCTGACCGCCCGTTCGGCTCGACGGCGCGTCCCGCGCCTGCGCCGGCGGCCCGGCGTGGCAGTGTGCGGCGTATGTCGGGATTTTCCGGTCGCTCGCGCCGCCTGCGGGGTGCCAGGGTCTTCGGGGCGGCGCTGTTCGGCAGTGCCGTGCTGCTGGCCGCGTGCAGCGGTCCGCAGGCCCTGCTGCAGCAGGCGTCATCGCAGGTGTCCGCGTCCTCAGCGGCCGCGTCCTCGGCGGGTGCCCCGCCCGCCGTCGCCTCCGGCGCCGACCCAACGTCCGGCGACCCAACGTCCGGCGACCCAACGTCCGGCGACCTCACATCCGGCGCGCCGGTGCAGACCGGAGGCGGCACTGCCACGGTTCCGTCGGGACCACCGTCCGACGCCGCCTCCGCGGCCGCGCCGGCGGAGGCGTCCGATACCCCTGCGGACGGTGAGTTCACCATCGCCTTCGCCGGTGACGTGCACTTCGCCGAGCGGACCGCCGACCGGCTTGCCGCCGATCCCACGACGGCCTTCGGTGTCGCTGCGCCAGGCTTGGCGGCGGCGGACCTGACCGTTGTCAATCTCGAGACAGCGATCACCACCGGCGGTGAACCGGAGCCGAAATCCTTCACCTTCCGCGCCCCGCCGTCCGCGTTCGACGCCCTCCGCGACGCGGGCGTGGATGTCGCGTCGATGGCCAACAACCATGGCGCGGACTACGGCTCGGTCGGGGTGCAGGACAGCCTGGACGCGATCGTCGCATCCGGGTTCCCGGTCATCGGGTTCGGCAAGAATGCGACGGCGGCCTACGCGCCGCTGCACCGGAGCATCCACGGGGTCGATGTGGCGATCTTCGCGGCCAGCCAGGTGCGCGACCACACCCTGGAAACCTGGTCGGCCGGTACGACGTCACCGGGCATCGCCAACGCGTTCGACCCGACGTTGATCGAGAACGTGAAGGCCGCGGCGGCGAACGGGTCGACCGTGGTGGTGTTCCTGCACTGGGGTACCGAGTACGAAGGTTGCCCGAACAGCGACCAGCAGCAGTTGGCCGACGAGCTTGCCGCCGTGGGAGCCACCGCCGTCATCGGCACCCACGCGCACGTGCTGCAGGGCGCCGGCTGGAGGCCCGATGGCGTCTACGTCGCCCACGGGTTGTCGAACTACCTGTGGTGGCGTTCCTTCGGGAACGAGCAGGACGACAACGGAGTGCTGACCTTGACGTTCCGGGCGGGCGACGTGGTCGGAGCCCGGTTCGCCCCCTCCCACCTGGACGACACCGGGGTGCCGGTCCCCGCCGCCGGCGCGGAGGCCGATCGGATCAACGCGCAGTGGGAGCAGGTCCGGCAGTGCGCGGACCTCGCGGCGGCGCCTCCCGGGTGAGCCCGCGGGTGACCCGGGAGCTGCACCGTTGTGACTTCTGCAGGGTGACTACCTCCGGGCGACGACCACCGGGCGACGACCACCGCGTTGACTACGGTTCGACGACCTGGATCGTCACCGTGGCGCTGCCGGCCCGGTCGTCGGCACCCGCGGTCAGGCTGACATCGTGCTCGCCCGGCGAGAGTCGGGCCGTCACCAGGTGGTGCGGCCCGTTGCGGTCGTCCGCGCGATGTGAAGATGATGCGCAGGGGTTCCGCCGTGTGAGTCCCGGGCATTGGGCACGTGCCGCCGGCGTCTGCCACGGAAGGGCAGCATCATGACCGCAGATCCAGTTCTGCCTGCGGCGCGCACCGCCGTCGTCACCGGCGCCGGATCGCCGCGCGGCATCGGTCGCGCCACCGCGGGGCGGTTGGCCCGCGACGGCTGGGCCGTCGGGATCCTGGACGTCGACGGCGCCGCTGCGCAGCGGGTGGCGGCACAGATAGCCCAGACCTATGCAGTGCCGGTGCTGGGCGTTCGCGCGGACATTGCCGACGAGGCATCGGTGGACACCGCCATTGCCGCGGTGGAATCTGCGTTGCCGCCGGTCATCGGGCTGGTGAACGTTGCCGGCGTCAGTTCGCCGGTGCCGTTCCTGGACGTGACACCGGCCGAGTGGGATCGGGTGTTCGACGTCAACATGCGCGGCACGTTCCTGGTGACCAGGCGGGTCGTGCCCGCGATGATCGACGCCGGCGTCGGGCGGATCGCCAGCATCTCCTCGATCTCCGCCCAGCGTGGTGGCGGCACCTATTCGAAGGTGCCCTACAGCGCGTCCAAGGCCGCGGTGATCGGCTTCACCCGGGCGCTCGCCCGCGAACTGGGACCGCACAAGATCACGGTCAACTGCGTTGCTCCCGGGCCGATCGACACCGACATCATGGGTGGCACGCTGACCGAGGAACGCAAGGCGCAGATGAGCGCGGATGTCCTCCTGGGGCGGGTGGGGACCGTGGATGACGTTGCCGCGCTGCTGGCGTTTCTGCTGAGCCAGGACGCCGGCTACATCACCGCGGCGACCTACGACATCAACGGCGGGCTGCAGATCTCCTGAGACTCGCTTTCGTCGTCGTCGGCATCCCGCGGCCGGGCGTAATCCCGGCCAGATATCGACCGTCGTGCCAGACGACCGCGATCGGCTGAGCCTGCGGACCAGCCCGACCGGCGAAAACAGGCAGGCGCGGGTGGTTGTTCCAGGAGGTCCTGCACAGCCTCGAGATCGTCACTTCTGGAGATCTGCTTCATGCAAGCCCTTTCCTGCCGATATCGCAGACACGTCCCGGCGTCATCTGTGCGGCGACGTGACCGGCTGCGGTCCGGGGTGACACCGTGACCGCAGCACGATCGCCACCCAGCACCGGAGTCACGGTGCCCGGGTGGGCCAGGAGACACGGAGGACCTGATGAACCGCTACGACCGCTGGGTGGCAGCGACCACCAGGACCCTCGACATCCTGGCGATCGTGTTCCTGGCCGACTTCCTGGTGAACTGGTTGTTCGCGCCGGAGGCGGTCTGGTGGGGCCCGACGTTCAGCCTGGTCGCCTGGGGGGTGTGGGCCGCCTTCGCGATCGATTATGTGGTCCGTCTGTACCTGCACCCGAACCGGTGGCACTTCTTCCGGACCCACCTGCTCGACCTGGTCATGGTGTTGCTGCCGATGCTGCGGCTGCTGCGGGTGGGCCTGCTGTTGATCAAGGCGTTCCGGTCGATCTCCACCGAACAGATCGCCGGGTCGCTGTTCGGCATCGTGGCCGTCATTTTCGTGACTGCCGCTCTGCTGGAATGGAAGGTCGAGCACGACGCCCCCGGCGCCAACATCACCAGCGTCGGGCTGGCCTTCTGGTGGGCGATCGTCACGACCACCACCGTCGGCTACGGCGACACCTACCCGGTGACGGTGGTGGGCAGGTTCATCGGCTCGCTGGTGATGATCGTCGGCATCGGCCTGATCGGCACCGTTTCCGCGACCATCGCGGCCTGGTTCGTCGCGCACAAGAAGCTACCCGCGAAGACCCGGCGCCGGGAGGCTGCGGAGTCCTCGCCCCCGGCGACCGGACAGGCACCAGAGAACCAGGCCGCGAGCGCCGGCGCGGCCGCGACCGGTGACGCGCTTGATAGCGCCGCCACGCTGGACCGGACGGTGGCCGCGCTGACCAGCCAGTTGGACTCGCTGGCCGCCCAGCAGGAACAGCTGCGCCAGCTGCTGGACGAGTTGAGCACGGCACGGTCCGGCCGGGACGGTCCCTGACGACTGAGCGGGATGTGGAAATTGATGCGGCGATGCACTGATGCGGCGATACACTGATGCGGTGCGCACCACAGTGCAGATCGACGACGACGTGCTGGAGGCGGCTCGTCAGATCGCGGCAGCCGACGGCCGGTCGCTGGGACGAGTCATCTCCGACCTCGCCCGGCTGGCTCTGAAGCCGGCAACCTTGCGATCGGGCGGCGGCTTTCCCACCTTCGACGTTGGCCGCGACGCTCCACCCATTACGCCCGAGGACGTCGCGCGAGCGGTGGACGAGGATTGACAGAACAGGAATGACATCCGACATATCTTCCGGGGGCCGGCTTGAAGGGTGATCGGCTCGCGCTCCTCGACGTCAACGTCCTGGTTGCCCTGGCCTGGCCGAACCACGTGCATCACGCGGCCGCTCGGGTGTGGTTCGACAAGCACCATCGCCGAGGATGGGCCACCACCCCGATCACCGAGTCCGGATTCGTCAGGGTGTCGAGCAACCGCGCCGCCGTTCAAACGGCGACCACACCGGCCATCGCCATCGAGGTTCTCGCGGCCATGACCGCTCTCGATGGGCATCAATTCTGGGCCGACGACCTGTCCGGGGTGACCGGCGGGTTCGGTGACACCACCCTCGTCCGGTCGCACCGGGACGTCACCGACGCCCATCTGCTGGCGCTCGCCGAAGCGCGCGGTGGCGCGGTCGTCACCTTCGACACTCGAATGACCCGGCTGCTGGGGGATCGCGATCCCGGGTTGGTAGCGATCCCCGCCTGATTGCGGACCTGTGACGGTCTTGAGCTGAATTCTCCAGAGACCTGCGGGTGGTCACCCGCGGGGGGCAGCCCGCCCTTGCACCGCGCCGAACGTGGGCGGGGGATGATGGTCGCCGCCGTGGGTTCCGGTCGCCTGTCGTAGCGGCAGACTGTGTCAGGCGGCGGCGCACGATGGCTGGCGCAGGCAGCCGGCGCACGACGTCGGAACGGCGCCGGGATGAGCAGGACAAGCAGAGTTGAATCAGCGATGAAGACACCAGCGACGAGCAGAGCAAGGAAAGAGTCCCGATGACGAGGCAGACGGCGGCGAAGCCGGTCCAGACCCTGACGGATGTCGTCATCCGGTTCGCCGGTGACTCCGGGGACGGCATGCAGCTCACCGGTGATCGGTTCACCGTGGAGACCGCGGCGTTCGGCAATAGTCTGTCGACCCTGCCGGACTTCCCCGCCGAGATCCGCGCTCCAGCGGGCACGATGCCGGGAGTGTCGGCGTTCCAGGTGCACTTCGCCGACCATGCGGTGGTCACCCCGGGCGACGCCCCCACGGTGCTGGTGGCGATGAACCCGGCGGCCCTGAAGGCGAACATCCGCGACCTGCCGCGCGGCGGCATCGTCATCGTGGACACCGACGAGTTCACCAAGCGCAACCTGGCCAAGGTCGGGTACGCGGCGAGCCCGATCGATGACGGCAGCCTGTCGGACTACCAGGTGCACGCCGTTCAGATCACCTCGATGACGGTGGAGGCGGTCGGCAAGATCGGCCTGAGCCGCAAGGACGCCGAGCGCGCGAAGAACATGTTCGCGCTCGGCCTGTTGTCCTGGCTCTACCACCGGCCGCTGGAGGGCACCCGGCAGTTCCTGGAGACCAAGTTCGCCGGCAAGCGGGAGGTCCTGCGGGCCAACCTGGTCGCGCTGGAAACGGGTTGGTCGTTCGGCGAGACAACCGAGGGTTTCGCCGTCAACTACGAGGTGAAACCGGCGGCGCTGCCGCCCGGTCGGTACCGGACCGTCCGCGGGAACCAGGCGCTGGCGTACGGACTGGTGGCCGCGTCCGAGCGGTCCGGGCTGCCGCTGTTCCTGGGTTCCTACCCGATCACCCCGGCCTCGGACATCCTGCACGAGCTCAGCGCGCTGAAGAACTTCAGCGTGCGGACCTTCCAGGCGGAGGACGAGATCGCCGGCGTCGCGGCCGCGCTGGGGGCCTCCTACGGCGGCAGCCTCGGGGTGACCACCACCTCCGGACCTGGCATCGCGCTGAAGGCGGAGACCATCGGGTTGGCCGTCGCCCTGGAGCTGCCGCTGGTCGTCGTCGACGTGCAGCGCGGCGGCCCGTCCACCGGACTGCCCACCAAGACGGAGCAGGCCGACCTGCTGCAGGTGATGTTCGGCCGCAACGGGGAAGCCCCGGTGCCGGTCATCGCCGCCAGGTCCGCTTCCGATTGCTTCGACATCGCGCTGGAGGCCGTGCGGATCGCGACCACGTACCGCACGCCGGTGTTCCTGCTGTCCGACGGGTACCTGGCGAACGGGTCGGAGCCCTGGCTGATCCCGACCGTGGAATCGCTGCCCGACCTGCGGGTGCAGTTCGCGACGGCGACCAACCATCTGTTGAATGACGCGGCGGGTGGATCCGACTTCTGGCCCTACCTGCGCGACCCGGAGACCTTGGCCCGGCCGTGGGCGATTCCCGGGACGGCCGGCCTGGAACACCGGATCGGCGGCATCGAGAAGAAGGACGGCTCGGGCGTCATCTCCTACGACCCGGCCAACCACGACCACATGGTGCGCACCCGTGCCGCGAAGATCGCCGGGATCGATGTGCCCCCGCTCGAGGTGGACGATCCGACCGGGGACGCCGAGGTGCTGGTGCTCGGCTGGGGCTCCTCGTTCGGACCGATCACCGGTGCGGTCCGCAACCTGCGGTCCGAGGGGGTGCGGGTTGCCCAGGCGCATCTGCGCTACCTCAACCCGATGCCGGCGAACACCGAAGAGGTGCTGCGGGCCTACCGGCGGGTGGTGCTGCCGGAGATGAACCTCGGCCAGCTCGCCCTGCTGATCAGGGGGCTGTTCCTCATCGACGCGATCGGGGTGAACCAGGTGCGTGGCCTGCCGTTCCGGGTTGCCGAGCTGATGACCGCCATCCGGTCGGTGATCGACGGGACCGAGCGGCGGACCGTGATCGGAACCGCGGGCCGGAACGGCACCGCAGTGACCACCACGCCCAACGGCGTCCCGAGCATCCAGGTGGGCGCCGAGGATGCTGCCGCTGACTCCGCGGCCCAGCCCTTCGAGACCGACCACGAGGTCGAACTGCTGTCGGCCGAGGCTCCGCCGGACGAACCGGCCGCCCTCGACAGGACGGCCGGCGACACCGGCCCGAGCCCTACCGCCACGTCGAGCGCCAACGGAGCCCACCGATGACCGATCAGGTCGATGCCACGCCGCCCGCCGCCCCGCCCGCCGGCCCGCCCGCCGCGCGCCCGGAACGCAGGCAGCGCCCTGCGGCGGTATCACTGGCCGGTGCACCGGCGCTGCGGCTGATTCCGAAAACCGATGTGCCGCAGGCCGCCAAGGAGTTCAAGTCCGACCAGGAGGTGCGGTGGTGCCCCGGCTGCGGGGACTACGCGATCCTCGCGGCGGTGCAGGGCTTCATGCCGCAGCTCGGGCTCAAGCGGGAGAACATCGTGTTCATCTCGGGGATCGGCTGCGCGGCCCGGTTCCCCTACTACATGAACACCTTCGGCATGCACTCCATCCACGGACGCGCCCCGGCGATCGCCACCGGGCTGGCCTCGACCCGGCCGGACCTGTCGGTCTGGGTGGTCACCGGCGACGGCGACGCACTCTCCATCGGCGGCAACCACTTGATCCATGCGTTGCGGCGCAATGTGAACCTGAAGATCCTGCTGTTCAACAACCGCATCTACGGGCTGACCAAGGGCCAGTACTCGCCGACGTCCGAGGTCGGAAAGATGACCAAATCGACGCCGTTCGGCTCGCTGGACACCCCGTTCAACCCGGTGTCCGTGGCGTTGGGCGCGGAGGCCAGCTTCGTGGCAAGGACCATCGATTCCGACCGCCAGCACTTGACGTCGGTGCTGCAGGCCGCCGCGCAGCACCCGGGAACGGCATTGGTGGAGATCTACCAGAACTGCAACATCTTCAACGACAACGCCTTTGAGCCGCTGAAGGATTCCGCCAGCAAGGACGAGGTGACGATCCGGCTGGAACACGGCAAGCCGATCCGGTTCGGTATCGGCGGCCACCGCGGGGTGATCCGTGACGCCGCAGGACATCTCAAGGTGGTGGACGTCGACCAGGTGGGCGAGGACGCCCTGCTGGTGCATGACGCGCACGACGAGGATCCCTCGATCGCCTTTGCGCTGTCACGGTTGTCGCATCCCGAGACGCTGGACAACACACCCATCGGAGTCTTCCGCGACGTGCGGCGGCCAAGCTACGAATCCGCGATGAGCGCGCAGATCGAGACCGCCATCGCGCGCAGGGGAATGGGCGACCTGCAGAACCTGCTCGCAGGAAAGGACACCTGGATCGTCCGGTAGCCCGAGTCGTCGGATCGCACCGAACCCCGGTGACGGTCCCCGATCAACGGTCTGGTTCCCGAACGGCGGGGCGATTGGGGTACAACGGCCCTGGTGGCTCCGATCCGCAGCGCCGACAGTGCTGGGTGCTGGGCGGGCACGGGGCGCTGCTGGGTGCGCCTGGGACTGCGCCCGCGCTGGGGGGACGGGCGTGAGGAACATCAGGACACCGAGGTCCGTGGTGGACCCGCCCTGCGCCGAGGCGAGCTGCGGGCACCAGCATGCTGATCACCGTGACGGCACGGGTACCGGCCCCGAAGACGGCACCGGATGCCGGTTGTGCGACTGCTGGATCTACACGACCCGGTCCAGGCTGTTCGGCCGGCGGGTGTTCTGGGCGACCATCGGATTGGTCGGCCGCGGATTCGCCGGCGCAGCCGGGCCGCCCCGGTGAATTGGTCCGCTGAATTGGTCCGGTGAATTGGTCCGACGCACTGGCGGGCGAAGCGTTGCCGTCCGCCAAGGGCAAACCGGGCGTCGGCTGCCGTCACGATGGCGGACGTGTGGCTGCGCACGGGTCACTCCGCTCGGGGTGCGGGCACCGCGAGAAGGTCGCAGGGGTCGGACCGGCGCCTACCCTGAGGGTCATGTCGGCGTGCGACCTCCATTCAGGTGGTGAGGTGTGTCCGCGGCGTTGGTGGATGTGATCCGTCGGGAGCTGCGGGCGCAGGCGGACCCTGAACGCGCTCCCGGCATGCAGGCCTACATGAAATCGTCGATGCCGTACCTCGGAGTCCCGGTCCCGAGTGTCCGCCGGCTGACCCGCGCGGCCGCGGTCCGGCATCCGCCCGCCGACCTCGGCGATCTGCGGCAGAGTGCCTCGACCCTGTGGCGGAACGCCGAGTACCGCGAGGAGCGTTACGCCGCAACGGAACTGACCGGCCTGCGGATGGCGACCGGGCGATTGGAGTTACTGGATCTCTGGCAGGAGATGATCGTCACCGGCGCGTGGTGGGACCACGTCGACGGGGTGGCGCACCGGATCGGGGCCCTGCTGCTGGCCCACCGCGACCAGATGACACCGCTGCTGCGCGATTGGGCGCGGGACGCGGACCGCTGGCTCCGCCGGTCGAGCATCATCTGTCAATTGAGCCTGAAGTCCAGCACCGACATCCTGCTGCTGCAGGAGGTGATCACGGTCAACGCCGCCGACCCGGAGTTCTTCGTGCGCAAGGCAATCGGCTGGGCCTTGCGGGATTATGCGCGCACCGACCCCGATTGGGTGCGGTCCTTCGTCACCGATCATGCCGATGTGCTCAGCCCGTTGTCGCGGCGGGAGGCCCTCAAACACCTGGTGTGAGCCACCTGGTGTGCGGCAGCGCCCGGCGTGCCGCGGTCAGCCCGTGGACGAGGGCGCGTCCGTTTGGCGACGTTCCGCCCGTGCGGCTTCGGCGCTGCGTTCGTTGGCCCGGTCCCGGATGCGCGCGATGAAACCCAGTGACGAGACCACCGCCAGGGCAACGAACCCGGCGACGAACATCAGCAGGGTGCCCCAGCTGACATCGCCGCCGGAGTCCACCGCCGCGGCGGCCGAGGAGATCACGTGTTGCACGAGCACCATTCCTGTTGTCCTTCCTGGTCAGCTGGTACTGGCCGCGATGACCCTGGTCAGGGCGTGGTGCAGCGTTTCGAGTTCGTCGAGGGACATGCCGAGTCGTTCAACGATGGCTGGCGGAACTTTCATCGCCTGCTCCCGCAGCGCCACGCCCTTCGCCGTCAATTCCAGGCTGAGCAGCCGCTCGTCGTGGGTGTCCCGGTGACGGGTCAGCAGGCCGGCCGCCTCCAACCGTTTCAGTAGCGGCGACAGCGTCCCCGGATCCAATTGCAGCAGCGCACTCAGCGACTTCACCGACAGCGGAGCCTGTTCCCACAACGCCAGCATCACCAGGTACTGCGGATGCGTCAGGCCCATGGGTTCGAGCACCGGCCGGTACAGCGACACGATGCTTCGCGCGGCCACCACGACCGCGAAACACACCTGACGATCGAGCGCGAGCGCCTCCTCAGGCTGCGACACCCCGGCGCGATCGATCGGTACGGCGGTGAGAACCATACGATGAGGGTACCAATGATTGGTGCACCAAGTACATATCAGCGGGGTGATCTGCGGCGCTGCCCGGTGGCGGTCGTCCCCGTTACCCCCCACGCTGGGAGGCACGCACCCTCCGTCGGACTGGAGAGAATTGCCATGCAGGTGGAGCTTCGTCACAGCCCCTCGTACGCCGTCGCGAGGCTGCACCTCGCCCCCGGCGAGCAGTTCCTGGGCGAAAGTGGCGTGATGGTGATGCAGTCGTTCGGCGTCACCGTGTCCTCGCAGATGCAGGGCGGCTTCATGAAGGCGCTCAA
>DASQFG010000316.1:0-6828 GCA_035633315.1 Nakamurella sp.
GCCCGCCCGGGTACGCCGCACCGTCACCCTCGGACCAGCCGACCGCCGTCCGCGGGTCGACCGGCTACCCGGGGTCGGCAGCCCGGCCCGCCGCGGCGTGGAGCCGGCAGATGGACTCCGACACCGGCCCGGTCCCGGTGCAGCCCGCCCAGACCGATCAAGGCTGGTGGCGTCCCCGGCCCAGCGGCGCGTGGTCGGCACCCACCTGGGGCGACAACACCCCGCAGGCCGGCGCCACCTCCGCCGACCCGACCGCACGGCCCGCGCCCACCTACGCCCAGGCCTGGTCTTCCGGCGGATCGACCGGTGCGTACCCGGCGTACCGGCCGCAGGGTTACGGGCCGGCCACCGGCACGCCGACGCCGGGTGTCCCCGGATCCGCCAGCAGCAGAACGAGTCGTCGCGGCACGGCGCTGATCGCCACCGCAGCGGCGGTTGCCCTGCTGGCCGGATTCGCCGGCGGTTTCCTCGGCGGACAGCTCTCCTCGAACTCCAGCTCGTCGGACAGCTCGCTCACCCAGCTCAACACCTCCGCCCCGGTCTCCGAGAACCGCGGCGCCGCGCCGGCCGGGTCGGTGCAGGAAGTGGCCGCCAAGGTGCTGCCATCGACCGTGTCCGTGCTGGCCAGCTCCTCGACCAGCGGCGGTGAGGGCTCCGGCATCATCCTGACTGCCGACGGCCTGATCCTGACCAACAACCATGTCGTCGAAGGCGCCACCGACCTGCAGGTGCGGTTCAACGACGGCACCACGGCCACCGCCGAGGTGGTCGGTAAGACCACCTCCGACGACCTCGCCGTCATCAAGGCCCAGGGCGTGTCCGGGCTCAGTCCGGCCACCCTCGGCTCGTCCGGCAACCTGCTGGTCGGCCAGCCGGTGGTGGCCATCGGTTCGCCGCTCGGGCTGTCCGCGACCGTCACCTCCGGCATCGTCTCGGCGCTCAACCGGCCGGTCCGGACGTCGTCGACCGAGCAGACCCAGGGCGGCCAGGCCGGTCAGGACACCGTGATGAACGCGGTGCAGACCGACGCCGCCATCAACCCCGGCAACTCCGGCGGTGCGCTGGTGGACATGAGCGGTGCCGTGATCGGTATCAACTCGGCGATCGCCTCGCTGTCAACGCCCACCGACGGCAGCCAGGCCGGGTCCATCGGCGTCGGCTTCGCAATCCCGATCGACCAGGCCAGGCGGATCGCGCAGGAGATCATCAACACCGGCAAGGCCACCCACGCGGTGCTGGGCGCCTCGGTCCGGGACGTCTCGAGCGGATCCAGCGAGATCTCCTCCGGCGCGGAACTGGCCGACATCACATCCGGCAGCGGGGCAGAGGCCGCCGGGCTGCAGTCCGGTGACGTGGTGACCAAGGTCGGCAGCCAGTCGGTGGAATCCGCCGATGCGCTGATCGCCGCGATCAGGTCGGCCCAGCCCGGTGGCACCACCGACGTCACCTACACCCGCGGGTCGGACACCGAGACGGTGACCGTCACGCTGGGGTCTGCGCCGGCCAACTAGCCGGCCACTGACCGGCCCCGCCAAGAGACACTCGTCGTGAGGTGGACCAGCAAACATCGGCGTCAGACGGCACTGAGCCGCAGTCGTTCCACATCGGCCTCCAGGGGCGGCACCCGGTCGGCTGCCTCGGCGTCACCGCAGGTCTGCAGCCAGTTGGCCAACACCCGATGCCCACCCTGGGTGAGCACGGACTCCGGGTGGAACTGGACGCCTTCGACGGCGTGCTCGCGGTGCCGTAGCCCCATGATCACCCCGCCCTCGGTGCGCGCGGTGACCTCGAGTACGGCGGGCACGGTGCCGTCGACCACCGCCAGCGAGTGGTAACGGGTGGCGGTGAACGGGTCGGGCAACCCGGCAAGCACTCCGGCTCCGCCGTGGTACACCAGCGACGTCCGGCCGTGCAGTAGTTCCTCGGCCCGGTCCACCACCGCTCCGTACACCTCGGCGATGGCCTGGTGGCCAAGGCACACCCCGAAGATCGGCAACCGGCCGGCGCCCCAGCGCACGATCTGCTCGGTGACCCCCGCGTCCGCCGGGGTGCCGGGACCGGGGGACAGCAACACGCCGTCCACCCCGAGCTCGGTGATCTCGTCGGTGGTGACGGCGTCATTGCGCCGCACGATGCAATCCGCGCCGAGCTGCTCGAGGTACTGCACGAGATTGAAGACGAAGGAGTCGTAGTTGTCGACGACCAGGATGGTGCTCACGCCGACCAGCCTCGCACACCCGCGTTCGGCCCCGCGAAGCGTTTCAGTCGGTCGACATCCGGTCGAACGGCAGGTACGGCTCGAGCCACGGGAACACCACGAAGAACAGCAGCGCCACCACCGCCAGGAACAGCCCCAGCGCCTGCAGCCACTTCACCGCGGTCGGTCCCGGCAGGCGCCGCCAGATCCATACGTACATCTCAGCCCTCCCCGAGCTCGGGCGGCAGGAAACCCGGTGCCTTCGCGTAGCTCTGGGTCAGCACCCCGTGAATGATCATCCGTTCCCGGTCGGAGAACTGCGGGTGGCAGGTGGTCAAGGTGATCACCCGCTGGGCATCGGGCGGAACCGCAGTCGAGTCGACGTGTGGCACGGGCAGCACCTGCGCGTAGTCAGTCGGCACGGTGATCTCCCGGCCGTACACCCCCGCGTACTGACCGGTCTGCACCCCGACGCCCGCGCAATGCGCGTGCTGGGTGCCGTCCCAGCCCGCCCCTTCCTCCTGCATCGGCAGCACCCGGTAGACGAACCAGTCGTCCTGGGTCTCCGCCACGACGGCGTCGCAGGACGCCAGCAGGCCAAGGTCGTTGAACGGCGAGCCCTTGGACACCCGGTGCCCGGCGACCGCGAAATTGCCTTGCTGGCCCGGCATCTGGGTCTCCGCATAGTGGCCGGGACCGATGTACAGGTCGTCGGAGTTGGTGCCCTCGACGACGGTGAAGCGGTAGTCCGCGCCGAACGCCGGGATGTACAGCTTGGCGAAACCCTCGCCGGAGAGGGTCTCGTACCTGGGCGTGCGCTGACGCGGGTCGGTGACCAGCTGGTTCGGATCGGTGACCGCCACCGTGTCGGTCGTGGTGGTCTCGGCGCTGGCCCACACCTGATTGATCGCCTCGGTGGCCGCCGCCTGCTTCTGACTGCCGAACAGGTCGGTGACATATACCTCGTAGACCACGAACAGCAGCACCACCACGCCGAGCGTGATCAGCAGCTGGCCGACTCCCCGGACAACGGTCCGCACCTCGTCCCGGCCCCGGCGGCCCGGTGCGGGCGGCGGCGGCGCCACCGGTGTCTGCGCCCCGCTCATCCGCCGGCCTGCTTCGCCGAGGTCAACCGGATCGGCCCGTCATAGGCGGGCAGCACGACGTCGTCCAACGGGGTGACGTCGTAGACGAGCTGGAACTTGTCGACGTACTGCCTGTAGAGCCGCACGCCGGGTTGGGCGTCAAGCGCGGCAATCATCGCGTCCGCGTCACCGATCGCGTTTACCACGAAAGGTGGCGAGTAAGTGCGGCCCTGCAGCAGCAGGGTGTTGCCGATACAGCGGACCGCCGACGTCGTCAGCACCCGCTGGTCCATGATCATCATCGCTTCCGCGCCGCCCGCCCACATCGCGTTGACCACTGCCTGGACGTCCTGCTGGTGGACCACCAGGTCGTCCGGGTCGACGCCCGCGGGATAGTTGCCGTCGGCATCGCGGGGCGCATCGGACAGCGTCACCCGCAGCCCGGGGCCCTGCACCGGCGTCAGGCCGGCGGCCGCCTGCAATCCACTGGCCTGGTCGAGGACCTGCGCCACCTGCGGTGACCGGTCGCCGGCCGCCGCCGCGTCGATCTGGTTCTGCAGCGTGGCGGCGAACGCGTCGGCCCCGCTGACCCGCTGTTCGGCCTGGTTCACCACCGCCGACAGGTCCACCGACCGGTTGCTGATGTCCTCACCGGCCGAGTAGGAGCGGGCCGTGCCGAGCAGCAGGCCGGCGATCAGGCAGACAAGGACAACGCCGATCCCCCAGCGCGAGGCGTGCCACTGCCGTGGACCGGGCAGGCCAGGTCGCCGCACCCCGACCTCCTCACCCCATCAGGCCCCATCCAGTCGGAAATCCCGCCGGACACCGTAGGCTAGTTCCCAGAACGTACGGTTCCGGTGATCCGCCGACCCGTACGCAGCGGGGACGGCCGTGATAGCGCCGCCCCGCGGGTCCGCAAGCCCCGTCCCAGTATGCGGGGTGCTCAGCGTGGAGGGATGTCGTGCCGAAATCCAAGGTCCGCAAGAAGGTGGCAACGTCCACCGCCCGGGCATCGACCGAGGCCAACGAGGCCGCGGCCGCCGCGACCCGCGCGCACCTCGCGGCGCCGTCGTCGCCGCTGTACATCGGCATCATGCTCGGGCTGATGATCCTTGGCCTGCTCTGGCTGGTCGTCTACTACCTGTGGGGCCAGAACATCCCCTTCATCACCGACCTGGGCAACTGGAACTTCGCCATCGGGTTCGCGCTGATGATCGCCGGCCTGCTGATGACCATGCGGTGGCGCTGACCAGTGGTTTTCCCTCCGCGCGATGCGCGGAAAGACCCCGAACGACACGAGTGTGATTCATCCCCAATGTGGACAAGTCCTGTGGATAACCCGTCACCGTTCCCCGGGGCGGGCTCCCGGTCGTGGGGTCCGCGGCCGGTGCTGATCGGCGCCGGTGCGCTCGCGGCCTTGCTGGTCGGCGTGTACGGCGTGCTGTCGGTCAACCCTCTGGAGCGACTCGCGGCCGGTGCGATCTGCCTGGTGCTGCTGGCGGCGACGCTCGCCGGGTACCGTCGGCGGGTGGTGGCCGGTCCGGGAGGGCTGCTGATCAGGGGCCTGACCGGAACCCGCACCGTGCAATGGTGGCAGGTCAAGGACCTGTCGCTGGGCGCCAATCGCAGGCTGGGCGCGGCCTCGGCCACCATCGAGGTGGACCTGCACGACGAGGACCTGCTCATCCTCGGCCGCACCGAGCTCGGCGCCGATCCCGCGGACGTGCTGCCCGAGCTGCGCCGCTGGTGGTCGGTGACCCCACGGACCGACTGGCCGGTGAGCGGTCCGGAACGGAGCTGATCCCTCCGTTCGGCAAGGCCACCCCGTCCCAGCCGAGCCTCTCGCCCCCTTGGTGGCGCGGATCAACTTGGCCGGCGCGCATGAAGGTCGCGGTTATGGGACTGGAAGTGACGCGAGTGAACAGTTTCGTGCGCGCTGTGGAAGTTGATCCGCGCCGTCAAGGGGTAGCGCGGGCAGGGGCGGCTGGGCCGGGTGACGCGATCCCGGCGAGGGCACTGAGCGCCCGGGTGGTCAGTGCGCGGGAACGCAGCTGATCCCCTGCGTGCTGTACAGGCAGAACCAGTTGCCGATCTGCGCGTCACGAACGATCAGCAGCCCGAGCAGTACCACCACCACACCGATGCAGGTGCCCCACTGCCAGGCCTTCCGGGATTGCTGCGGCGGGTACACCATCGCGGCGCCGACGACGGCGCCCACCACCAGCCCGCCCAGATGGCCCTGCCAGGAGATCCCTGGCACCTGAAAGGTGATGAACACGTTCAGCGCCACGATGATGAGCAGCTGCCGTAGGTCGTAGCGGAGCCGCCTGAAGGTCACCAGCAGCGCGCCCATCAGGCCGTAGATCGCGCCGGACGCGCCGATGGTCAGGCTCACCGGCGCACTGAAGATCAACACGCTGACCGAGGCGCCCAGCAGGCTGAGCAGGTAGATGGCCAGGAACCGGCCGCGGCCCAGGATGCGTTCCAGCGGGATGCCCAGGATGTAGAGCGAGATCATGTTGGTGGCGATATGGATGAGGCTGCCGTGCAGGAAACCCCCGGTCAGCAACCGCCAGTACTCGCCCGACGCCACCTGGACCGGGATCAGCCCGCCCCGCACGTACAGGTCCGAATCGGCCAGGTTCATCACCGACCGGGCTTGCAGGGCCGTCACCAGGAACGCCGCCAGGTTGATGCCGATGAGCACCATCGACACGATGGGCCGCTGACCCCAGCGTGATCCGGCGACCGTTCTCGGGGGTTGGTAGTTCGCCCGTGCCTCCGCGACGCACGCCCGGCAGTGGAACCCGACGCTTGCCGGGGTCAGGCATTCCGGGCACGCCGGACGTCCGCAGCGTGTGCAGGTCAGCGCGGTGGCCCGGTCCGGGTGCCAGCTGCAGACCTGGGTCTGGGCCGCGGGTGGACCGCCTGGGCCGCCGATCGGGGAGGGAGGAGGTGTGGTCACCTGGCTGGTTTCGGGTTCGCCGGAGTCGGGTTCGGGATCAGCTGGGAGTCAGGACCGGAATTGCGGTCGTCCGGAGGCGGCGGACCGGGGTCAGGCCGATGGCGCGGCCGGCGCGGAGTCGTCCTCGATGCTGATCGAGCTGATCACCACGTCGTCGGACGGCCGATCGAACCGGTCGGCCGAGGTGGTGGCGATGGCGTCGACCACGTCGCGGGAGGCCTGGTCGGCGACCTCACCAAAGATGGTGTGCTTGTAGGTCAGGTGCGGCGTCGGGCCGACGGTGATGAAGAACTGCGATCCGTTCGTGCCCGGCCCGGCATTGGCCATCGCCAGCAGGTACGGCTTGGTGAAGGCCAGCTCCGGGTGGAACTCGTCGGCGAAGGTGTAGCCGGGGCCGCCGCGGCCGGTTCCGGTGGGGTCGCCGCCCTGGATCATGAACCCGGAGATCACCCGGTGGAAGATCGCGCCGTCGTAGAACGGTCCCTGGGTTTCCCCGGCCGCGTTCTTGGTCGTGTACTTGGCGGTGCCGCGGGCCAGGCCGACGAAGTTGTTCACCGTCTTCGGGGCGTGGTGGGGCAGCA
>DASQFG010000317.1:0-3341 GCA_035633315.1 Nakamurella sp.
GGGTCGGTGTTGTCGTACCAGGCTTGGACAGCCTGCGGGCTGGGTCCGGGGTAGTGCTCGGTCAGGGTGCGCAGCGACCGGTGTCCGGTGATTTTCTGTAGCACGGGCAGGGGGCAGCCGGCGTCTTTCAGTTCCCGGATCCGGGTGTGGCGTAGCTGGTGGAGGGTCCAGCCGGTGGTGGTGGTGAATACCTCGGCGGCCCGCCGGTAGGACAGGCGGGCCCGGCCGGTGGCGGGGTCCAGGTCCACGGTGGCGACCGGGCTGCGGGGTGGGCGGTTGGCGAGGAACAGCGGTCCGTGGGTGCGCCCGTCGGTCACCCGGGGGAGCAGGTGGGCGGTGTGGGTGTACCAGTTGACCTGGCGGGTGATGCCGCCCTTGCCGGTGACGGTGGCGGTCTTGTCCGGCAGGTCGAGGTCGTCGATGTCCAGGCCGAGGATTTCCTGGGCGCGGGCGGCGGTGTCATACAGCAGCCGCCACAGCGTCTTGTCCCGGATCGGAAGATCCGCCCGCCGCCACAGGGCGTCCAGCTGCCGGGCGGGGATGACCCGCCGGTCGGGGTCGCGGCGCAACCGGCGGCGCTCGATCGCGGCGGTCGGGTCACCGGCGATCAGGTGGTGGCGGCGGGCGTAGGCGAAAAAAGAGCGCAGCGCCGCCAGGTTCAGGTTCCAGGTGGCCGCGGCCGCGGCGGCGTAGTAGGCGTCCATGAACGACTGCAGGTCGGCGGGGCCCAGCCGGCCGATCGGGGTACCGGCGCCGGCGTGGGCGGCCAGGCGGGCCAGGGTCTGGCCGTAGACGGTGATCGAGCGGGAGCGCAGGTCCCGCTGGGCCAGGAAGGCGGCGGCCGCCGCGGCCAGCAGCACGGGCTGGTCCCGGTCGTCCGGGGCGGTTTTGGCTGGCCTGGTCATGCCCGTCCTCCAACGTGTCGCAGACAACGTGGGTTGATCTCCGACCGTGGGGGCGGCCCCAGCGGGCCGCGGACCTGGGCCGTGTTCCCGCGTGCCGGGCCAGTGTCGCAGACAATGACCTATTGTCCGCGGATAGCTGCCCGGGTGAGGATGAGCCATGCCCGACCGCACCCCGCCCGCCACCGTCTACCAGCTGCGCGCCGTTGTGCACGGGGTCAGCCCGGTGATCTGGCGCCGGCTGCTGGTGCCCGGCCAGGCGAGCATCACCGACCTGCACGCGATCATGCAGGCCGCGTTCGGCTGGTCCGGGGAACACCTGCACCGGTTCACGGTGCACGGCACCGACTACGGCATCTGCTACGACCGCGGGCCGGTTTTCCGCGACGACGCCTCCCGGGTTCGCCTCGCCAGGCTTGGGCTGCGCGAGGGCGAGCGGTTCACCTACACCTACAACTTCTTCGCCGACTGGCGGCTGGACCTGCGCGTGGAACAGATCACCGAGGCCCGACGCGCCCGGGTGTATCCGCGGTGTGTCGGCGGTCGCCGGGCCGGCCCGCCGGAGGACTGGAACGGGCCGTGGGACTACCTGCAGCGGACCCAGCCGCACCTGGTGGATGAGGCGATCGTGCGCGCCGCGCAGATCCTCGACCGGCTGCTGAACGGCACCGGCCCGGACGAGGTCGTCCAGGCCGGGGACTGGCGCGAGGAGCTGGCCGGGCTGCTGCCGCTGCTGGCACTGGAGAGTTTCGACCGCCGCGCCCTCAACCGGGCCCTGGCCGGCCCGGCCGCTACGGAAAGGACAACAGCAGCATGAAGATCACCGTGTCGGTCACCATCCAAGCCGACGATGACGCCCCCGCCGTGGTCAGCGACGTGTTCGCCATCAAGCGGACAGCCCTGGAACCGGCCAGCATGGGCCTGCACCTGGACGAGGCCAAGGACCTGCTGTCCGCGGTGCAGGAGAAGATGGTGGGTGAGCAGGCCCGGGTTGCCCTGGCCCAGGCGGCCAGCTGCCCGTCCTGCGGGGCGGCCCACCGGCACAAAGACAGCCGCACGATCGTGCTGCGGACCCTGTTCGGCGTGTTCCGCCTGGCCAGCCCCCGCTGGTGGCACTGCCCCTGCACGGCCGGATCCACCGCGACCTTCAGCCCGCTGACCGGGCTGCTGCCCGAGCGGGCCACCCCGGAACTGCTGTACCTGGAGACCAAGTACGCCACCTTGGTGTCCTACGGGGCCTCGGCCACGCTGCTGGCCGAGGTGCTGCCGCTGGGCCGGCCCGTGCATGCCGCCGCGGTGCGCCTGCACGCCCAGGCGGTGGCCCAGCGGCTGGAAGACGAACTCGGCGAGGAACAGGTCAGCTTCATCGACACCTGCCCGGCCCAGCGGGAGGACCTGCCGCGCCCGGACCTGCCGATCGTCGTCGGCCTGGACGGCGGCTACGTGCACTCCTCGACGCAGCGCTCCCGCAAGGACGGCTGGTTCGAGGTCATCGCCGGCAAGGCCATCCCCGCCACCGGGAAGCCGACGTGTTTCGGCTACGTGCAGACCTACGACAGCAAACCCAAACGCCGCCTGTTCCAGGCCCTCCAGGCGCAGGGCATGACGGCCAACCAGCAGGTCACCTTCCTCACCGACGGCGGCGAAGACATCCGCGATCTGCCGCTGTACCTCAACGCGCAGGCCGAGCACCTACTGGACTGGTTCCACATCACCATGCGCATCACCGTGATGGCCAACATGGCCAAGTCGCTGAGACCGCCACCCCCAGCGGCCGACCCGGACCTGGAACTACCCGCCGACAGTGCGGCCAGGCTGATCACCGAGGTCCGCGAAGACCTCGGCCGGCTGAAGTGGTTCCTGTGGCACGGCAACGTCTTCCGCGCCCTGACCACCATCGACGGGCTGATCGGCGATCTGGAGATCCTGCAACCCGACGACGAGCGCGCGCCGGGCAAACTACTGGCCGCAGTGCACGAGTTCGACTCCTACATCCGCGCCAACGCCGAGCGCATCCCCAACTACGGCGAACGCCGCCGCGCCGGTGAGGCGATCTCGACCGCGTTCACCGAGTCGGCGGTCAACCAGGTGATCAGCAAGCGCATGGTCAAAAAGCAGCAGATGCGCTGGACACCCCGCGGCGCCCACCTGCTACTCCAGGTCCGCACCCGGGTACTCAACGACCAGCTCGCCGACGACTTCCACCGCTGGCACCCCGGATTCACCCACCGCCCGCCCGGGCTCGAGGAGCCGACAGCCGCCTAACCCCCTCCCACGGTATTTCCCGCTCTCCGATGTCTAGCGGGACTTTCCCGGATAAGTTGATCATGAGGGGTGTTCTTGCAGGTCAGCGGTGGTGCGGTGGGTGGTCGTGCCTATGACCTAAGTCGTTGCTGGTGCCCATCGCTGCAGGTTGTACAGGTCGTAGAGGGCTTGCTG
>DASQFG010000318.1:0-2366 GCA_035633315.1 Nakamurella sp.
TCCGGGGCCGTCGCCCGGGAGATCGCGGACCATCCATTCGGCACGCCGACCTACACCGGCCGGTCGTGGCCGCTGGCCGACACCCGGCTGCTGGCGCCGATTCTGCCGTCCAAGATCGTCGCGTTGGGCCGCAACTACGCCGACCACGCCGCCGAGCTGGGCAACACACTGCCCGCCTCGCCGATGATCTTCATGAAGCCGTCGACGTCGGTGATCGGGCCGAACGTGGCGATCGCGTTGCCCGCGTCCTCCGAGCGTGTCGACTACGAGGGCGAGCTCGCGGTGGTGATCGGCCGCCCGTGCCGCGACGTCCGCGCGGAGAACGCGGCCTCGGTCATCCTGGGGTACACCGTCGCCAATGACGTCACCGCGCGCGATCAGCAACGTGCGGACGTGCAGTTCACCAGGGCGAAGGGCTACGACACATTCTGCCCGCTCGGGCCGTGGATCGAAACCGAGCTCGACCCCTCGGATCTCGCGCTGCGCACCGATCTGGACGGCGTCACGGTGCAGGACGGCCGGACCTCGGACATGGTCTTCACCGTGGCGGAGATCGTCGAGTTCGTCTCCGGCATCATGACGCTGCTGCCCGGCGACGTGCTGCTGACCGGGACACCCGCCGGGGTAGGACCGATGCAGGTCGGGCAGAGCGTGTCCGTGACGGTGGAGGGCATCGGGACGCTGACCAACCCGGTGGCCGCGCGCCGCTGAGCGGTGGGTCCTCGGCAGCGAAGGTCCGGGCGGTGTCGCTGGATTCCTGTGCTGATTCCTGGGCCAGGCGCGACGCGCACTACTGTTGACGGGCCATGACAGACGCCGACATCCCCGTACCCCGCCCGGTCCGCGCGCGCTTCTGCCCGTCCCCGACAGGGACGCCGCACGTCGGCCTGGCCAGGACCGCGCTGTTCAACTGGGCGTTCGCCCGGCATCACCGCGGCACCTTCGTGTTCCGCATCGAGGACACCGACGCCGCCCGCGACTCCGAGGAGTCCTACGAGGCGCTGCTCGACGCCATGACCTGGCTCGGGCTGGACTGGGACGAGGGCCCTGGGGTGGGCGGCCCGCATGCGCCGTACCGGCAGAGCCGGCGCGCGGACATCTACCGCGCGGTGGCCGCCGAGCTGGTGGCGGCCGGGCACCTGTACGAGTCCTACTCCACCGCCGCTGATGTGACCAGCCGTCACGTCGCTTCCGGACGCGATCCGAAGCTCGGCTACGACAATTACGACCGCACACCGGATCCCGAGCTGATCGGGGCGGCGGTCGAGGCCGGGCGGGCTCCGGTGCTGCGACTGCGGATGCCCGAGCGCGACATCGGTTTCACCGACCTGGTCCGCGGCCCGATCACCTTCCCGGCCGGCAGCGTTCCCGACCCGGTGCTGGTCCGCGGCACCGGTGAGCCGTTGTACACCCTGGTGAACCCGGTCGACGACGCGGCGATGGGGATCACCCACGTACTGCGCGGAGAGGACCTGCTGCCCTCCACGCCGCGGCAGATCGCGCTCTACGAGGCGCTGATCGACATCGGCCGGGCCGAGATCGTTCCGGAGTTCGGGCACCTGCCGTTCGTCACCGGCGAGGGCAACCGCAAGCTGTCCAAGCGCGACCCGCAGTCCAACCTGTTCCAGTACCGCGACGACGGGTTCGTCACCGAGGGCATGGTCAACTATCTGGCGCTGCTGGGCTGGTCGCTGGGCGACGACCGGGACATCTTCTCGCCCGCCGAACTCGTCGCGTCGTTCGACGGCAAGCGGATCTCCGGCAACCCGGCCCGCTTCGACCGGCGCAAGGCGGAGGCGATCAACGGCGCGCATCTGCGGCTGCTGTCCGCCGAGGATTTCGCCGCCAGGCTGCAGGCGTATCTGGTGATGACCGGCGTGCTGCAGGCCGGGCCGTCCGCGGAGCAGCGGGAGCTGGTCACTGCGGCCGCCCCGCTGGTCCAGGAACGTTCGGCGCTGCTGTCCGAGGCGTCCGCCATGCTGCGCTTCCTGTTCGTCGGCGACGACGGCTTCGCGATCGAACCGGTGGCCGCCGACAAGGTGCTGACGCCGGCCGCGCTGCCCGTCCTGCAGGCCGCGATCGCGGTGCTCCCGCCGGCGGAGTCGTTCACCGCCGCCTCCATCTCCGCGGCGCTCAAGGGCGCGCTGGTCGACGAACTGGGGCTCAAGCCCAAGGCCGCGTTCACCCCGGTGCGGGTCGCGGTCACCGGGCGCACGGTGTCGCCACCGCTGTACGAGTCGATGGAACTGCTCGGCCGGGAGTCGACGCTGCTGCGGCTGCGGGCCGCGCTCGACCGGGTCGCGTCGGCGGTCTGATCCGTACCGGCCTCCACGGGTCCGCGTCGGCGGGCCCGGTCGCGCCGGTGC
>DASQFG010000319.1:0-3266 GCA_035633315.1 Nakamurella sp.
GCCTTCCAGACCGGCATCGGCGAAACCCGGCGTCATCACTACCAGACCGCGTACGCCCTTGGCCCGGCAGGCGTCCACCACCTCGGCCACCGTCGACGCCGGCACCGTTACGACCGCCAGATCGACCGGGTCGGGGATGTCGGTCACCGTGGGGTAGCAGCGCACGCCCTGCACCGAGACGGCATCGGGGTTCACCGGGTACACCGGCCCGGAGAAGTTGCCGCGCAACAGGTTTGCCAGCACGGCGTGACCGTGCTGGCTGACATCACCGGTGGCTCCGATGACGGCGATGGACCGTGGGGACAGCAACCTGGCGATCGACCTGGCCTCCGCGCGATGCTCGCGGGAGGTGGTCACCGCACGCGACTTCTCGGTCGGTTTGATGTCGAACTCCAGGTCGACCACACCCGAGTCGTACTCGCGGTGCACGGAGTACCCGGCATCGATGAACACCCTGACCATAGACGCGTTCTGGGTGATCACCATGGCGGTGAACCGGCGGATCCCCCGCTCCTGCGCCGCCGCGGCCAGGTGCTCGAGCAGGATCGAGCCGAGCCCTCGGCGCTGCTGGGAGTCCTCGACCAGGAAGGCGGCCTCCGCCGCGTCGGTGTCGCCCGTCTCGTTGCGGTGATAGGTGGCGGCGGCAATGATCTCTCTGCCAAGCACCGCCACCAACCCGACCGTGGAGTGATGGTCCACGTCGGTGAACAACCCGACCTGCTCGTCGGTCAGCTGCCCGACGGCCGAGAAATACCGCATGTACAGTGTTCTCGCGCTCATCCTGCTGTGCATGGCCCGGATGGCGTCCGCGTCGGCCGGGCTGGTGGGTCGCACGTGGACCACCCCGCCGTCGGCCAGCACGACGTCGGCTTCCCAATGGTGCGGGTACTGCAGGACTGCGGACCCGGCGGTCACCTGGGTTTCCTCCTGAGAAGAACCCGCCGGCCCAGAGGCGGGTCGGCGGCCTTCTCGGCGACCGGCACGGCGATCAACACGGGGATCAACTCAGTCCCGGGGATCATGGGCATCCAGACCGTGCAGCGGGTACACCGCGCTGCGGGTGTCCTGGATGGCGCGGTCGACGGGGAGTTCGACGGTGCCATCCCACCGCTCGAAGGTCACCGGCTGCCAGATGCCGTCGGACATGTCGATGGGCAGCGGAACCTCGGGCCGGGCAGCGGCGGCAAGCGCCAGCCAGTCGTCGGGAAGCGGGGTCGCGGGGTCGATCTCGCGGCCGGCGACGATCGCCAGCAGGTGCGTCCACGCCCGTGGTACCACCCGAACCGGCGAGTACCCCCCGCCGCCAAGGGCGAGCCAGCGCCCGTCCGTGACGGATTCGGCAATCTCCCGCAACGCCAGGTACGAGGCGCGCTGGCCGTCGACCGACAGGTTCAGGTCGGCCAGCGGATCCTCCCGGTGGGAGTCGGCGCCGTGCTGGGTGACCAGCACCTCCGGCCGGAACGCCCGCACCAGGCCGGGCACGACGGCGTGGAAGGCCCGCAGCCAGGAGGAGTCGGAGGTGCCGGCCGGCAGTCCCAGGTTGACCGATGTGCCGTGAGCCTCGCCATGCCCCGTCTCCGCGGCGAAGCCGGTGCCGGGGAACAGCGAGAGCGGGCTCTGGTGGACGGAGATGGTCAGCACCCGGGGGTCGTCGTAGAACGCGGCCTGCACACCGTCACCGTGGTGCGCGTCGACGTCCACGTAGGCGACCTTGCGCACGCCGGCGTCCAGCAGGGCCGTGATACCCAACGCCACGTCGTTGTAGACGCAGAAGCCGGAAGCGTTGTCGGGCATGGCATGGTGCAGCCCACCGCAGAAGTTGACCGCGCGATCGACTTCGCGGTGCGCGATGGCCTGAGCGCAGGCAATCGATGCCCCGGCGATCAACGCCGCGTTCTCGTGCATTCCCGGGAAGATCGGGTTGTCCGGGGTTCCCAGGCCGTGACCGACCGCGACCAGATAGCCGTCGGACGCCGAGGCCCGCCGCACCGCGTTGATGTACCCGACGGTGTGCACCCGGCCGAGGGCCTCGTCGTCCGCCACCTCGGCGGCGACGACCCGATAGTCCTCGGTGACGCCCAGGCTCTGTGCCAGCGCCCAGGTCAGCTCCCAGCGCAGCGGGTGCAGCGGATGGTCGCCACCCAGGTCGTAGCCGAGCATGCGCGGATCCCAGACCAGCAGTGGCGCGCTCATCAACTCAGGCTAGTGCCGTGTACGGTTCGGCGCGGATCTCGGGCCACCCGATGGGCGTGGCCGGGCGGCCGGGCGGTGGCGGGCGGGAATCAGGACGGAACGGTACGACAATTGTGGGGACACAGTCCGCTACACAGAGGCCTCCGGCGGTGAGTGTGGCGAGGTGCTTGTACGGCACCCCCGCTAGCTGCCCCACACCCGGGTCGCGCCGGCCGCGGCCGGCGCGAGCGGCATCGGCCGGTTCAGCCCCAGTGGGATGGCGATGTCCTGGCCGTGGACCAGGATGTCGAACGCCAGGTTCGGCGCGGTGGTCGGTGGTGACAGCTTTCGCGAGTCCGCGTGATCACGCAGCTCCGCCACGATGTCGGCGGTCGGTCGATCCGCGTGTCGCACCGCCAGGTCGTGGTTGAACCGATTGGGGTTGCCGCCGACCTTCACCACCCCGCCGATCAGCGCCAGCAGGCCTGGGGCGGTGGGAACCAGGGCGAGGTGGGCGGCCACGTCCCGCACCCGCCAGCCCGCGCACAATGACGGCGTCTCCCACTGCTCATCGGTCAGGGACTCGAGCTGCTCTGCCAGGCTGCGCCGCTCGGACCCGATAACGCGCCAATAGCTCTCGACGTCCATGGCAGGCCTCGGAGAAGTTGATACGATCCTCTGACCAGATAATCAAGGAATCGTACTACTGTCAAGGGGTGGCGCACCGGTGACCGACCCTGCCGATCAGGCGACCACAGATCCGGCGGACCAGCTGAACATCGGCCTGATGCTGTTCATCCCGTATCGCGCGCTGGAAAATCGGGTCTTCGCCGCCCTGGCGAATGCAGGGTTCGACGACATCACCACCGCGCAAGCCCGGGTCTTTCAGCGCATCGGCCGCAACGGCACCAGGCTCACCGAACTCGCACAGGCCGCGCAGGTGACCAAGCAGACCGCCGGATTCCTCGTCGATCAACTCGAACGAGCCGGATACGTGGAACGAACCGCGGACCCGTCCGACGGCCGGGCCCGACTGGTTCGCATCACCCCCCGCGGCGCCCGCACCATCCCGATCAGCGCCGGGGTCATCGCCG
>DASQFG010000320.1:0-4276 GCA_035633315.1 Nakamurella sp.
GCGTGCGGAGGTGGGGAGGTCACGGCCCGAAGCGCGGGCTCACAGCGCCCCACCGGCGGCCGTCGGCGCGCTGGCGTCCCCGCCGGCGTCACCGACGTTCTCCCGCGCCAGGTAGGTCTCTACGTCGAACCAGTCGTCACCCGCGCGCTGGGCGACGTTGAGCAGGGTCGACATCGCGGCGACCTCCTCGACCTGCTCCTTGAGGAACCACAGCATGAACTGCTCGCCCAGGAAGTCGTCCTCCTCGCGGGCGGTCGCGAACAGGGCCTTGATCTGGTCGGTGACCTTCTGCTCCTGCGCCAGCGCCAGCGCGATCGGCTCGACGATGCTGGCGAAGTCGCCCTTGACCTCGTCGACGCCGGGAATGCTGATCTGCAGATCGCGGTCGAGCATCCACTGCACGATCATCATCGCGTGGTTCCGCTCCTCCACCGCCTGCCGGTAGAAGTGCGCGGCGAGTTGCGGCAAGTCGTGCGCGTCGTACCAGACCGCAATCGCGATGTACTGCTGGCTGGCGTTGAACTCATGCCGCACCTGCTCCCTGAGCAGGCCGACGTAGCGGCTGGGACTCTCGCTCGGACTGGGCGCGGGTATCTCGACAGGAGAGGTCACGAGGTCGATCCTATGCATGACGTCATCTTCCTTGAAATGGCGTCACCGTGGTGTCATAGTGGTGTCATGGACCTCACCCCCTACACCCAGAACCTCCGCGACGACCTGCTGACCGCAGCGTCCGTCGGTGACGAGGACTCACGGCGGGCGGCCGCGCTGCTCGCCTCCGCCATCGAGCCGGCCGCCCGGCTGGCAATCATGAATGCGTTGTCCGACCTGGCCGCCGAGGTGACCGGCGCCCTGCAGGACACCAGTGTCGAGCTCCGGCTGGACGGCCGCGACGTCCGGGTCTCGGTGACCCGCCACGCGCAGGAATCCGTTGCCACGGCTGCGGACTCCACGGGCTGGGCCGGCCCCCATCGTGACTCCGGCGCGGCTGACGGTGGGCAGAGCGCCGACGATCTGCGTCGCGCGATGCAGGACGCAGGCGGCGAGCTGTCCCGCACCACGGTGCGGCTGTTCAACGAGCTCAAGTCGCAGGCCGAGCGGGCCGCCGCACAGGAAGGCGTGTCGCTGAACACCTACATCTCCCGCGCGGTGTCGGACTCGGTGCGCTCGGCGGTGCCCGGCAAGGGCAACCGCGGCCATGGTCCGGGCGGCCAGGGCGGCCAGGGTCGCACCGTGACCGGGTATGTCCGAGGCTGACTCCTGCCTCCTTCCCCACCCGGCTCGGACCCTGTGTATTTGCGATGTGCTTGCGCCGTTGTTGTTGCGCCCCAATCTCTGTCACTCAACGCACGTAAATGAGGAACCTCATGCACACCTTCCTGACTCCTGACCCGATCACCATCGAGATCCGCAACGCCTCCGGGGAGATCCGGCTCGATCTCGCCGACGTCACCACCACCACGGTGGAGGTGACCGCCAGTTCGTCCCACCCGTTCGGCTTCCTCGACGACGTCTTCCGCGCCGTCGCCGGCGCCCGCCAGTCGAACGGCGCCCGCCGCGGGTTCGACGTCCGCAGCGCCGAGGACCAGGACGACTTCCACCGGTACGGCGACGACCAGGACGACATCGACCCGGCCGAGCGGGTGCTGGTCGATCTGCGCGGCACCACGGACGAGGGTCGCGGCGGCACGCTCATCGTCGACACCGACCATGCCCGGCAGGGCTGGCGCTCCTCGTTCGCCGTGCACATCACCGCGCCCACGGGTTCCGGGGTCCGGATACAGACGCAATCCGCGGACGTGATCCTCACCGGCGTGGCCGACCGGCTCGAAACCCGCACCGCGTCAGGCGATATCACCGTCGACCGGGTGCTGGGGCGGTCGGTCGTGCAGACCGCGTCCGGTGACGTGACCATCTCGGAGACCGGCGACTGCGACGTGCGCACCGCCTCCGGGGACATCGGCCTGCACCGCACCACCGGAGATGCGCTGCTGCACAGCACCTCTGGTGACATCCGGGTGGACAATCCCACCGGAAACACCAGCGCCCGAACGGTTTCCGGCGACATCCGGTTGGTGGACGCCGCCGCCGGTCAGGCCGAGGCGATCGCGGTTTCCGGTGACGTGGAAATCGGCATCCATCCCGGTTCGCTGGCTTCGGTCGAACTCAACACCATCTCCGGCAACACCGACACTGATTTCGCCGTCAGCGATCAGTCGCCCGAGGACGACGCGCCGGTGCTGGACATCAGGGTGAAGACCACCTCGGGCAACATCCGGCTGCGCCGGGCCGTCGGGGTCTGACCAGGGGTTCTCTCTCGGCCGCAGATCGACGCCCGGTCGCGCCGGGACCGGTCGCGCCGGGACCGGTCGTGCCGGCACCGGTCGTGCCCGCATCGGTCCCTCCGATCGTGCCGTCACGGCGGCGTGGGGGTTCGGGGCGGCAAGCTCAGGCGTCCAGCCGCAAGGCCAGGCCGCCGCGCCGCGGGTCCGCCGCCGGACCGTCGTGGGCGATGACCGCCGCTCCACCGAAATACGGCCGCTGCTCTGGCCACTGCACTACTTGTTCGCCGTCCCGGGTCAGCGCACGGATGACGTCCGGGGCGTACCCGGGTTCGAGGTGCACGGCGTCCGGCGTGGCCACCAGTCGCGGCGCCGCCACCGCCTCGGCGGCGCCGTGGCCGTCGATCAGCACGCCGGTCAGTACATGAAGGAGCGCCGGCCGGATGCGGCTGCCACCGGCCGCCCCGGCCACCAGCAGCAGTCCACCGGCGTCGTCACAGACCACCATCGGCACCATCATCGACGGCATCCGCTCCCCCGGGCGGAGTTCGCCGCGCAACAATTCGCCCTCACCCAGCATCGAGTTGCCGTGCACGCCACCGGTCCAGACCCCCGACCCCAGTCCCAGTGAATGCGTTGCGGCGCAAGCGTTCCCCTCGCTGTCCACCGCGACCACGGTGGTGGTCTCGGCGCGCAGTGCGGGTGCGCGGAGCGCCGCCACCAGCTGGCGCGCCCGCTCCACCGGGCCTGCACCGACGAGCACCCGGTTGACCGCGGTCGCGGTGTCGGCGAAGTGATCAAGATCGTTGCCGCGCACGCAGATCGTCCCGGGTCCGAACGCGGCGTGCCGCACTGGTAGTTCCTGCACGCGGTAGGCGGCCATGTCCGCGACCGACAGCGCCCCGCCGTCGGACCACACGGCGTCCACCAGTGATCTTCCACGCCGGCCGGTCGTCAGGACCTCGGGCCCGTCCTGCAGGTAGTCGTCCAGGGCGTGGGCCAGGCCCTCGTGGTGCAGCAACTCGCCGTGGCCCAGGTGCCGGCGGCCGCCGTCGCCGTCCGGCCGGGTGTAGGTCGCCACGCCGTCACCCAGCACCATGGCGGCGGCGACGTCCGGCAGCAGTTGCGCATGGGCCAGCGGGAACGGCACCCCGTCATGGGCCAGGTCCCTTGCCGGCGCGACGATCTCGTCCCACCGCAAGCGACCGAACCCGGCGTGCAGGGCGGCCACCCCGCTGGGGGTGCCGGGTACCGCGACGCTGGGGCCGCCGACCGAGTAGGGCACCTCGACGTCACCGAAACTGACCTGGATCGCCCGCGGCGCTGCCGGCACGGTGCCGTCCAGACCGGGCACCGCGACGAAGAAGTCCAGGCAGTGCACGCTCTTGGTGCGAGCGTGGTACACAGTGGCGAAGCCGCCGCCGCCGAGTCCGGTGAACAGCGTCTCGGCCACGCAGCCGGCGAGGATCATCGCGGCCACCGCGTCCGCGGCCGAACCGCCGCGGGCCAGGATGTCGCGCCCGACGGTGGCGGTCGCCGGATGACCGGCGGCCACCGACGCGGGCAGAGGAGTCACCCGGGCAGGTTACCGGGTGGCCTGCTCCAGTTCGGTCGCCGTGACGTCGGCCGCCTTGACGTCGGCTGCCCCGGCTTCGGCTGCCCTGGCCTCGCCTGCCGATCCGAGCCGCATGCCCGGTCGGGCGGCCAGCGTGCGCCACAGGTCGCCGCGAGGCAGGACCACCGTCTCACCCAGACCGAGCCAGCCGGCCATCCTGACCAGTTCGACCGCTGCGGCGTCGGCGGCCGCCGCGGAATCTGTTTCCTGCTCGGACCAGGACGCCTGCACGAGCAAGCGCCCGGTCGCCCGATCCGCCTTCAGGTCGAACCGCCCGACGATCTGTTCCCCGACCAGCAACGGCAGTACGTAGTACCCGTACTGACGTTGGGCCGCGGGCACGTAGATCTCGATCCGGTAGCGGGTGCCGAACAGCCGC
>DASQFG010000321.1:0-3951 GCA_035633315.1 Nakamurella sp.
AGAAGCTCGGTGACGATCCGGTTTCCGGAGTGATCGCCGTCCTGGGAATTGCTTCTACCTGTTGGCCTCGCCGTTCTTCATTGTTGCCAACTGGCGCCGCACCGGGGTCGCGGCCCGTTTGCGTGGCGAGCTCTCGCCGAGTTGAACGTGCAGGTCGGCCCACGGATGATCTGTCGAGCACAAGGCGCGCCGGCGCGCCGTCCGGCGCGCGCGCAGGCGGCTTGGTGAGCCGGCCCGACTGGAGGGGCGCACACTCGGCGCGGGGGCACGAAAGGAATCCGGATGACTCCGGCTCAGGACGAGACCTACCTGATCGACGACCCGCTGTGTGAATGCGGCTCGACGATCACATTTCAGCGGGCGACGGCGCCCACGTGGGGTAAGCCGACAAACAGCGTCCGGGCCTGGTGCACCGATCATCCCCACGCGAACCACCCATTGCCCGAACTGGTTCGGCTACTCAAGGACGCTCGGCGGGGCCAACCCGGATAGCCGATCCGAGCTTCGAGCTGCCACGCCCGCTGGTTCAGATGTGGCCTGATCAGCGACAACCGCTCCGCCAACGGATCAGGGACCGGCCCGGACGAAGACATATTACCAGTCCACCCGGATGAAACAGACAAACCTAGCGTAAAGCCTAGCGTGCCGTTCGGTCGGTCGACCCAGCGTGGCCGGCCGGATTGAATGAAGAACAACAACAGAGAAGGCGAGATTGTCCCGGACGTAGTCGGTTCATTGCAGGGCGGCGGTCGATTCCCGACCGTCGGGTGGTTGACGCGGTTCCCTTTCTCGCACGTCGCTGATCACCGATCCCCGGTGTGTCGACGTCGAAACCAAGGGGAACCGGTTTCCGCGCGGAACGCATCTCGCGCACGACTTGCGAGAGCAGCGGCGCCCGGCCGGGTGGGCTCGGCCTGCCGGCCGGTAGTTGACGGGGCGTCGCCGATCCCCCACGCGGCGACAACGAGCGGTGCAGATGCAGCGGTGCGTGGGCGCTGCGGCAGAGTCGGACACCCTTTTCCCCTGGAGGGGTCATTGGGGTCATGACGTCACCCAACCCGAATACTGGGCCGCGCGTTCTGGTCATGATCACGGACATCGCCCGCGTTCTCGGGAGTGCTCGCGCCCCCGGGGGAACGATCACGACACCGCGAACTCGTGACGCCCGAGATTGCTGGTTGTTCGGCATCGCGCGGCGCGGGCGTGCCGGGGTCGGAATCAGTCGCGCCGCGCAGGCGGCCCGCGACACATCGACGCCAGGGACCGCCGCGCGCGCCACCGCCGCCAGCGGCCGAACCCACCGAGCAGCACGGCGCTTCGCTCGTCGACGCGCAACCAGTAGCCCGCCGCCTGCTGAGGATCGGGTGACCCGCCGGCGAAGTCAGCCGCGCCGGTAGCGTGACCGGGTGAGCTTCCGGTGGCCGACCGTTGGCCGGCGCGGCCGCGTCTTCGATCCACTCGCTGTGCTGGCCGCGGCACTCGTGATGTCCGGCTGTACCGCGAGCAACGATCCGAACCCGGCCACCACCACCACCACCGCGACGACGACAACGCCGGTGTCGATCACGCCCGTCACCCCGGACGGCCTAGTGACGGGGCCGGGCATCAGCGACTCGACCATCACCCTCGGATTGCTCGTCGATGCCGAACGCGACCGCGGGTTCACCCAGGGAGTGACCTTGTGGCGCGACTCGGTCAATGCCTCGGGCGGGCTGTGCGGCCGCTCCGTGCAGATCATGGCGAACGGCGCGGCCGGCGTACCCGCGGACGCACCCGCCGCCTATAACTCAGTGGGGCGTTCGACGTTGGGCCTGATGACGTTGCCCGCGGTGGCCGACTCCGCTACCCTGACCACCCGGATCTCGGCGGATCAGATCCCGGCGCTCTCTCCCACGGGAACCTCCGCGCAACTCGGGCCGTCACGCCCGATCGTGGTCGGCGCCACCGACGACATCCTGGCCATCAACGCCCTGGACTACCTCGCGCAATCCGGCCGGCTGGACGAGGGCGCCACGGTGGGGGTGCTGACCGACCAGAGCCCATCGTCGACCAACGCCCTCGTCGGAGCCCGCTGGTGGGGCGGCCTGAACGAGGTCACGCTCGACGTCCGGACCGTCGACGCCGGGGCCGATCCTCCCGATTGGGGGGACGACGTGCCGGTCGTGCTGACCTTCACCGATCCGCAGACCACAGCGCGGGTGGCCGCCACCACGCCACCCACGACGACCGTCGTGACCAGCACCGATGGCTACGACCCGGCCCAGTGGGGCGAAGCCGGCCTGTCCGCCGCCAGGGCGGGGCGGGTCCTGGTCAGCCTCCCCACCCCGGCCATCGGGTCGGACTACCCGGCGGCGGCGGTCGTCACCGCCGCGTTCGCCAAGTCCGGCGGTACCGACCCCGGTCCTCGGCTGTTGGCCGGTTACGCCACCGCAGCCATCTGGACCCGACTGCTCACCCAGGCCTGCGCGGACCGCGCACTCACTCGCACCGAGATCGAACTGGCCGCCACCACGACAGGCGCGTCGTCGGTCGAATCCCTGTTCGGGCCGTCGGATCCCGCGCTGCCGATCAAGTCCGCGCTGCCCGCGACCAGGGTGTCGGCCATGGCCACCGCGAACCCTGACGCGCCCGCGGGCATGACCCCGTTGACCTGGCTGGAAGGTGCATCGGGCATCGATTCCTACCAACCGTGACCTGGTGCGTGGAACCCATCAACCATCGCCGGCGGGCGAGCGAGTCATGGTTGACCCGCTCTGTCTCAGGGTCGTGTGTGGCCAGCCACAGGGATCACTCGGGGGACGCCCCGATCCGGCTGCGGCACCGATCGAGCACACTCATCCCATGACCAACTACCCTGATCGCCCCGCCAAGCGCCTGACCCTGTCCGTCACCGACAAGAAGATCGCCGGTGTCTGCGGCGGTATTGCCGAGTACTTCAACATCGACCCGACACTCGTCAGGGTCATCACCGTGGTGCTCGTACTGTTCTTCGGCAGCGGGCTGCTGGCCTACCTGCTGGCTTGGATCATCATGCCCAAGCCGTAGTCACCGGCGATGACGCACCGCCCGGCGCGCTGCGGTGCCTCGGGATCGCGGCGACGGTTCCGTTTCCTGCAAGACGCGACACCCGGTGTCGTCCACGATGAGGTCCATGACCACCTCACTGCTGACGACCTCACTACGGCCGCGCCTGGTTGTCGCCGACGCCGCCGCGGCCATCGAGTTCTACACCGCTGCGTTCGGCGCGACCGAGCTGATCCGTTTCACCGATGACGCCGGCACCACCGTCCACGCAGAGCTCACCATCGGACGGGCCGGCTTCTGCCTCAAGGACGCCGACGACCGCGACCACGACCCGATCAGTCTTGGCGGCACAGCGGTGCTGCTCAGCCTGCGGGTGCCGACGACGGCGGCGGTCGACGCCACCGTTGACGCGGCGGTGCAGCGCGGCGCCACGGTGATCTTCGCGGTGGCCGATCGCGACTACGGCGAGCGTGACGGCCGCATCGCCGACCCGTTCGGCCATCTCTGGCTCATCGGGAGTCCGCTGCATCAGCCCCAGGTTTGAAGCATCGGCCGGCCACCTTGCGCCGGCCCGCACGATGCTCTCGCGGCCGGAGCGGTTCCCGTGCTGCAGTACGAGCAACGCTCGGGGACCAAGAGCAACGCACCCACAGCGTGAGCACCGTGCGCGTCGACGAACCCCATAAGACGCCGCGGGGGCGACCGCTCATTGCGCGATGTGGTCGGCCGGAAGCGCGCAGGGCGTTCTCAGGTGCCTGGGCATCCCGTGCCGGTCGGTGGGGTGCCCGCTGAGGAGAGTGCTTCGTCGACCGTTGTGAGAACCTCCGGATCCCAGGTCAGGGCGGTCGACCAATCGGCTGCGGCCGCATCGGACACGAAAATGCTGTGTGTGTCGTGGACGCTGTGGCAGGTTCGTCGAGGCAGCAC
>DASQFG010000322.1:0-5950 GCA_035633315.1 Nakamurella sp.
GCCTTGGGGGTGCTGCCACCGCTCTGGTCCAGGGCCGCGATGAAGCCGTTCCCGGCTTCGATCTTCTTGAGCTGCTCGGTGTTCAATGCTCCTCCTTGGGGTTTCGCCCATCGTGGCGTCGGCTCGCGCTGTTGCACAGGGCCTTTGGTCACGATTCCCGGTACTTCAGGTCAATGTTTCAGTTCACCGCGAACTCCAGCATTCAATGACGTTGCATACAGCGCCCGCGGCCAGGTACGGCACCATCAGCGCACCGGCCAACCGCTGCCTGCGGAAGAAGCCACCACCTTCAGCGCCGTCGCGGTGCAGAGGGACATCCACACCTCGTCCACACCGGCCCGAAAAGCCAATTCGGCGGCGCCCACGGTGGTTTCTCGGCGGCGGCGTACCAGCCGTCGATACCGCTGATGCTGGACAGTCCCCCGTGTAGGCCACCAGGAACGACGTGCCCAGCAGTCCGGCCAGCACCCACCCCTGGCGAGCCGTCCCCGTGTGACGATCAATTCCGGCCTCGACGTCGCCTGCAGAATGGTCATCCCATCGATGATGAGCAGGCTGATCATCTCCGCGGACGGCGAGGCGCCCTACCAGCGTCCGCCACCCTCCAAGATCTCCTCCGCGGCGAAGCGGAGGCGAGTGCGCTGCCGATGGAATCGCCCGAGTTCTACCGGGAGAATCAGATCGAGCTGTGGTTCGCCGATTCGCTCGTCGGACTCGACCAGACATCGATGGCAATCACGACCGCCGCGAACCGTGGTGTCACCTTCGACGGCTGCGGGCCGGCCACCGGCAACCAGCCCGTCCCTGGTGGGGACCGGCCGGAGGTACTGCGGCGGGGTTTCCTGCAGTAGGCCCGGGTCCTTCGTCGAAGGCGAATCCGGCCGCGGCCGGCACGAGGTTCACCAGCTCCCCGCGGTACGCCCATCCGAGTGATCACCACCGGGTGCAACTCCGACCTGTCGCCCTTTCCTGCCCACATCGACTGCATGCCCGGCTCAGAGTTCGCGCAGCGACTGCGCGGCGGGCGAGATCCGTTTGGTGGTAGGCGATGTGGGGCACACTAGGCCGGTCGCATGTCGGACGGCAGCTGATGACCTGGATGCGGAACACCGCCAGGGAAGGCACCGACCGGTTCAACCAGTCCTTCGGCTTCAATGCGCTCACCGGTGATCACCGGTCCAAGCAGGGCTGGAGCGACCCGGGATAGTCGCCGGCGAACCTGCATACGGTCGGCTGGACCAGCACTACTTCGCCGCGATCTTGCGGACCTCCCCGGCCGCGGACGGCCGGGCGATGCGGCCGCATCGATGCGGCCGCGACCGCATCGACGCTACCGCGACGCTCATCGCCGGCGCGTGTTCCCCGTCGTAAGGCTCGACGCCAGAACTGGCGTGCAATGCACCGACGAACGTTTGTTCGAAATTCTTGGCCGGTCGGCTATTGTCAATTGACAGCCCTGCGGCGGCGAGCCAAACTCTTGTCCATGCCCTTCGTCGACCAGCACGGGAAATTCCCGAATCCGGACCTGCAATTCCTCGGGACCCGTGAATTCAAGTTGACCACGGAATTCAGTTATCGGCTCCCCGACAAGGACGACGCCGAGTTTCTGGTCGCCCCGATGAAGACGGATCTGGCCAGCATTCCCGGGCCGTTGTGGGGATTGGCCGGCCCCTATGGCAAGCAGATTCTCCCGGTCCTGCTGCACGACACGCTGTGCAACGAAGCCAAGACACACAACTCGTTCGAAAAGCGCAAGCACGCCGATGACACTTTCCGGATCGCGTTGGGGGACCAGGGAGATGGGCGGCGCGATGTCTCCCGGATTCGCAGCAGGGTGCTGTGGGTCGGCGTGTCGATGGACCGGTACTGGCAGTATTCAAGGGTGCGACTGTGGACGGCCGTGCTGCCGCTGTTGCTTCTCGCCATTGCCGCATTGATGGCGATTCCCGTCGTTGTCCACGCGCAGTTCGACAATTGGTGGCTGACCGCGGGAGTGTGGTTACTCGTCCTGACCCTGGTGCAAATCTTCGGCTCGGTGTCCAAGTCCGACAGGCTGCCGGTCCTGATCCTGGTGGGAGCGGCCATTGCGCCGCCGGTGGTGCTGATCATGGCGCTGACGTTCGCCACCACGGTCATCCTCAACGCGGTCCCCTGGCTGGTGCTGCGGGTGTTGCCGGGAGTCAAACAGGGACCGAGCCCGGAACTCGGGCCGACGACGGTGGGGCGGGCGAAGTCCGCTGCTCCGGCTCGGCGGGTCAGGCCCGAGCCGGCGGCGGTGGCGCTGGAACCTGCGACCGCTCTGCCTCCCACACCAGGTCCGTCGACTGCGACAGCCGTCTGATGCCCCCGTGTAGGTGCGTTGCTCGTGCCGCAGCACCGGGTCGGCTCCTGCTACGTGAGCATCGTTCGGGGCCAGGTGAAGCGGGTTGCCAACAATCCTTACTGTAAATACAGTTAAGGCATGCGGCTGAGTGGACGGCCCCTCCTGGACAACGCGGCGGACCAGGGCCTGTTCGTCGGGCGGGAAGAAGTGCTGGCCCGGATCCGACTGTCGCTGTGCTCAGGGCTGAACTGCCTCGTCGCCGGCCCGCCGGGCAGCGGAAAGACCTCGCTGGTGCGCACGGTGATCTACCGATCGCACGAGGCGGAAGACTCGTTGCGGTTCTTCTACGTCCGGGCGAACGCGGCCCAGACCGCTGCCGATCTGCTGACCGCGGTCCTGGCCGCAGTGCGAAAACCCGGCGGATCCGCGGCATCGGTGCCACCGCAACGCTCGGCCCTTGACCTGCTCGACGATCTCGCCCGGGCGATCGGTGACCTCCGCCGGGCTGAGCCAGGCGTCACCCCGGTGCTGGTCGTCGAGGATGTGCTGGCGGGAGCGGGATCGGAGGTGTTCGGGGCGCTCCGTGACGAAGTCTGGGAGCTCGACACCCGCTGGCTGGTCACGACGTCGACGGCGCAGGTGAGCGGGTGGGTCCGGCCACCGGCTGAGGTGTTCTTCGAGACCAGGCTGGATCTCGGGCCGCTCACCGCGGAGGAGGCCGCCGAGCTCCTGCGCCGGCGGATGGAGCCCGACGAGGCGGGTGAGGAGTCCGCCGCGGAGCTGCCGGCCGCAGCGACCGACGCAGCCAGGGAGACACCCCGTCGGCTGCTGGAGCTGGCCCGTGAACTGGCCGCCGGGCCCACTGTCGGTGGTGCGCGGTTGAATGCCCTTGCAGGACTGGAGGCGAGAGCCGCCGCCATCGGTGAGTTGAGTCGGCCGGCGCGGATGCTCGCCCAGGAGCTGGAGGCGTTGGGCTGGTCCAGTGCATCCGACGAGCGGCTGCTCGCCCGGATGGGCTGGACGCGGCCGCGCGTCATTCAGGTGATGGCCGAGCTGGTGGACAGGGGGTTGGTGGACATGCGGGAGGAGAGCACGGGTCGTGGACGGCCGCGCAAGCTGTACCGGCTCAGGCCACTGACCGAATTCGGGGTTCCGAAGCCCGACGGGCCGATCGATCCGGGGTCGTCATGACCCGCAAGGATCTGGGGATACTGCACGACAGCGGCGCGTTCGATCCCTCGCCCAGGCATCAGGAACTGTTCGCCGTGCATGTCCCGTTCGACACCATGACGGGCAAGCACAGCTGCGAGCAGGCTCTCGCTGCCGCGCTGCGCCGTCAGGAGCGGGTCACCCTGGTGGGCACCAGCGGTGCGGGCAAGTCCAGCGTCATCGCCGCCACCCTGCACCCGATGGTCGACGACCTGGTGCCGCTGCCCATTCCGGTCGCCGTCGAACGTCCCGCGGTCGCCGGCGATCCGGTCGCTTTCGTCCGGCACCTGGTGCAGGTGGTCAGCCGGCTGGTGCAACAGTCGGCTCCCGACCGCAGCGGGCAGGCCCGCCGGATCGAGAGCGAGACTCGTCCGAAGATCAAGCGCGGCAAGGGTTTCAGCGTCACGCCGGGTTTGGTGGGGCTGTCCGTGCGATTGGCCTACGAACTCGAGGCGGCCGTCGACGAGCCCAGCCACACCAGCGACCAGATCATGGACCAGGGGCGGCAGATCCTCGACCTGTTCCGCTCCCGGGAGCTGACGCCGGTGCTGGTGCTGGACGACACCGACCGCTGGCTGAACACCGCTTACCTGCCGCAGAGCGCACAGACCCGCGCCGCGTTCTTCGCCACCATCCCGCGGCTGCTCGCCGAGGAGCTGGACACCGCGGCGGTCATCGCCGTGCATCCGACCTACCTGGAGGACCCCGCCTTCCGCGCGGCTCGGGGATTCCTGTCCCGAACGATCACCGTGCCGGCGGTGCCGTCTGCGGGCGGGATCGCGGCCATCGCGCACCGCCGGATTGCCCTGGCCATGGACGGCCAGGGGCTATCGGCAATCGAGGTCAACGAGGTCCTGTCCGATGCCGCCCTCGTCACGCTGCACGACTACTACTCGAGCAGGCCTTCCGATGTGCGACGGAACCTGCTGCTCATCCTGCACGCGGCCCTCACCCTCGCCGTCGACGATTCCGCCGCCGAGCGGATCGAGCGGGCGCACGTCGAACTGGCGATTGCCGAGGGCGAGGGCTAAGGCGGCTCGAGTCGCGTGCTGCAGGGGTCCGTCTACGGCGAGGAGGCCGTCCGGCCGGCGAGGTCCGCGACGCTGTCGGTCCCCACGACGGTCGTCCACTCCACTCGCACCACGTCCGCCACCGCTGGGCGCGGTGCTCGCGGGATCGGCGGTAGCAGGATGCGTTCGGCCCATTTGGTGATCCGCCCGTCGGCGAAGCACTCGGGCAGCGACACCTCGGCGCGGAAGCTGTCCGCAGCGGCGTAGAACAGCAGGAACCAGGTCCGGGGCGGGGAGGCGTGAATCGCCCGGCCCTGGCGGACGGTCGGCAGCAGCGGCCCCAGGTCCAGCGCGAGTTGGTTGTTGCCGAGCACCGCGAGCTCGGTGGCAAATCCCTTGGGGTGCTTGGGGCCCGGTGTGCGGTGCGGTAGGCCAGTGCTTTCGTCGCCGGTGGTGACGACGACGGCGAAGTCGCCGGACGGATGGATGGTGCGGGGCAGGTTGCGGGGGTTGTCGAACGACCACTGGGCGGCGACGAGCGCCTCCCGCAGGTACCGGGTGGTCAGCCCCCAGCGGTTCAGTCCCTCCATGATCGGCGGATCCAGAGCAGAGCCCGCATGGGTCGCCGCGTCCGCCTTCCGCAGCGCAACGTCGATCGTGTGGACCGACAGACCCAGGTCGGTGAGCCGCTCCGGCCCGAACAGCTTCGTACCCATTTCGTTGACCCCCGGATCGCTGCGGCTCGTCATTGCAGCGATGGTGGCACTCGACACCGACATTGATGTTCGGCGCCGGTCCGGAACGAATCCGCGGCGCCCTCGAACGGCTAACTGTCCTTACAGTAAGGAATGTTACTCCATGGTCGCCTGCCGAGCTCTTCGGTCTGTCTGGCCGCCCCGCTACCCTCGGCCCCGTGACTGTGCCATCCCTGGGCGTCCATGTCGGCGCCCGCGAAGACGACGCCAATCCCATCCTCGAGGCCGCCGAGTCCGGCGCAGACGGGGTGCAGATCTTCCTCGCCGACCCGCAGGGCTGGAAAACACCGAAGGAGCATCCGCACGCCGCCGAACTCCGCAGCGGTGAGCTCGACGTGTACGTGCACGCTCCGTACATCGTCAACGTCGCGACGACGAACAACCGGATCCGCATCCCCAGCCGCAAGCTGCTCGTCACCCATGCGAGCGCCGCGGCCGCGCTCAATGCCAAAGGGCTGATCGTGCACGGCGGTCATGTGCTGGCCAAGGACGACCCGGCCGTCGGATTCGACAACTGGCGCAAGGCCTTCGCGCGCCAGCAGGAGGAGGGAGGGTTCCCGCTGCCGATCCTGATCGAGAACACCGCGGGCGGCGACAACGCGATGACCAGGACCCTGGAGGCGATCGCCCGGCTCTGGGAGCAGGTCGGCGAG
>DASQFG010000323.1:0-10287 GCA_035633315.1 Nakamurella sp.
ACACCGAGAACCCGTTTCCCTGGATGAGCGAGATGATGGATCTGAAGAAGGAGAAGAGCTTCTTCGAGACCAGGGGTGATCGAATACCAGACCGGCGGTGGGCTGACCTGGAACTGATTCCGCTGGTCAGCGCGATGCGGAGCGCTCGGACGGGCCGGTCTTGCGCGCAATGCGCCCGGTCCTCGCTGGAGGCGAGGAATCTGTCGGCCGGGCTGCTGCCGATGGCCTCTCTCGGGAAGGAGGTTCATGGCCCGCGATACGCCTGGCGGCGTCCGCAAGAGCGCGAGGTGCCCGCCAGGCGTACCCACGGACTCCCGACCTGGGGGGATGGCCGGGCCCGCCTGAGCAGGCTGAGGGATAACAGCAAGTAACTGAAACCCCCTGAACGGGTGTTCCTCACTCGACGGAGGGAATGGTTTGCCGGGTTCGTCACCACCAGTTGCGAGTTTCGTGCTGGACCTCCAGCCAATATCAGAGCCGGTGTCTCTCATCAGGGCCACGTGTCCGGGCCCTCGAGTGTCCGGCAGAGGCTTGCGCGTGAGTATGGGCAGGTGACGCTTCATGGGTCTCTGCATCGGGTGTGGCCCCATCGTTCGAAGACGCGGGAGGGGCGGACTTGTATCGCAGCCATTTTTCGGTCCGTTGACGGTCCGTGCCAGATCTGAGCGCAGACCGTTCCGGGCCGGTGCATAGACTGCCAAGGGCCGATCACTTCCGGGTTCTCGAGGCGGCGTACCTCATTCGCAATGAACTCGCGGGCCAAAGCCTCACGAGCATCTTGCGTCCGCGCCCGTCGGATAATCACGGGGCTCCCTCTTGCTCGAAGGCGAGATGCTCGGGCCACCCGGCGCAGCGGCCACGCGTTCGCCTACTTCCCCCATCGCAAGTAACCTACTGCGCCCGGTCCGGCCGGTGCGCGGCGGCCGCCCAATTGTGTCGGGTCGAGATCCGGATCCCGAATTGTGGACTGGGCGTGAATTCGTGTGGTGTTGCGCACCCAGTAGCGACAGATGCCTGTGGATGGCTGACCATCGACGGGTGAGCGAGAGCCGCGCAGCCGACGGCGCCGAGACGGCGGATGCCGGCGCCGCGCGCCCACGCCGCCGGTTCACCGGCCGGATCACCCTGCTCGGGCCGGCGTTCGTCGCTGCGGTGGCCTATGTCGATCCGGGTAATGTCGCGGCGAACCTGCAGGCCGGATCCAGGTACGGGTATCTGCTGGTCTGGGTGCTGGTGGTGGCCACCGCCTCGGCCGGTGTGGTGCAGTACCTCTCGGCGAAGCTCGGCCTTGCGACCGGCGCGTCTCTGCCAGAACTGGTCGGCAACAGGCTGAGCACCCCTTCGCGGCTGGCGTACTGGCTGCAGGCCGAGGCGGTGGCCATGGCCACCGACCTGGCGGAGGTGATCGGCGGCGCGGTCGCCCTCTACCTGCTGTTCGACCTTCCGCTACTGCTCGGCGGGCTGATCGCCGGAGTGGTCTCGCTGGCGCTGTTGGCCATCCAGAACCGTCGCGGTCAGCGGCCTTTCGAGCGGGTGATCACGGGCTTGCTGGTGATCATCGCGGTGGGTTTCCTGGCGGGCTTGTTCGTCGCCCCGCCGTCGGTGGCGGATATCGCGGCCGGACTGGTGCCGCGCTTCGACGGCCTGGACTCGGTGCTGCTCGCCACGGCGATGCTGGGCGCCACCGTGATGCCGCATGTGGTGTACCTGCATTCCGCGCTGACCCGTGACCGGTTCGGCGTCGTACCGCCCGGACCGCAGCGGCGCAGGTTGATCTCGGCGACTCGGACGGACGTCTGCGTCGCCATGGTGCTGGCCGGCGCCGTCAACATCTCCATGCTGCTGGTCGCCGCGTCCGGGCTGCGGGGACGGGACGGCGTTGACACCATCGAGGGCGCGCACGCATCGGTCATCGCTGCGCTCGGACCGGCCGTGGGTGTGCTGTTCGCGGTTGGCCTGCTCGCGTCCGGACTGGCCTCGACGTCAGTGGGTTGCTACGCGGGCAGCGTGATCATGGAGGGTCTGCTGCGCCACCGGGTGAACCTGTTGCTGCGCAGGGCGATCACCCTGATTCCCGCGCTGATCGTGCTGACGGTGGGCGCCGATCCCACCAGCGTGCTCGTCCTCTCCCAGGTGGTGCTGTCCTTCGGGCTGCCCTTCGTGCTGATCCCGCTGTTGGTGCTGACGTCCAACCGCGAACTGATGGGCCGGGAGGTCAACGGCGCAGTGACCACGGCCATCGGCGTGCTGATCACCATCGCCATCGTCGCGCTCAACACGGTGCTGATCGTCGGGGTGGTCACCGACCTCTGACGGATCAACCCGATGACATTCACCCGGTCCGCACCGCGCGAGCGGCCTGCACCAGGTTCGCCAGTGCGGCCCGGGTTTCCACCGGACCGCGGGTCTTGAGCCCGCAGTCCGGGTTCACCCAGAGCCGATCGGCCGGTACCGCTGCCAGCGCTCTGGTCAACGCATCGGTGATCTCGGCGGTGGACGGCACCCGGGGGGAGTGGATGTCCCAGACGCCCGGCCCGACGCCGCGGGAATACCCGACGGCGTTCAGATCGTCGAGCACCTCCATGTGCGATCGGGCCGCCTCCAGCGAGGTCACGTCGGCATCCAGCTCGTCGATCGCGCCGATCACCTCACCGAACTCGGAGTAACACAGGTGGGTGTGCACGGCCGTGGAATCGGCCAGTCCGGCGGTGGCCAGGCGGAACGAGCTGACAGCCCAGTCCAGGTAGGCCATCCGGTCCCGTTCGCGCAGCGGTAACAGCTCGCGCAGCGCGGGCTCGTCGACCTGGATGATCCGTATGCCGGCAGCTTGCAGGTCCAACGTCTCGTCGCGCAGCGCCAGCGCGACCTGCCGTGCGGTGACGCCGAGCGGCTGGTCGTCCCGGACGAACGACCAAGCCAGGATCGTCACCGGACCGGTCAGCATGCCCTTCACCGGTTTGTCCGTCAGCGACTGCGCGTACGAACTCCAGGGCACCGTGATCGGGCCGGGCCGGGAGACGTCGCCGAACAGGATCGGCGGCCGCACGCACCGCGATCCGTAGGACTGCACCCAACCGTGGTCGGTGAACGCGAACCCGCGCAACCGCTCGGCGAAGTACTGCACCATGTCGTTGCGCTCGGGTTCGCCGTGCACCAGCACGTCCAGCCCGAGTTCCTCCTGCAGGGCGATGACGTCCGCGATCTCCGCGCGCATCATCTCGTCGTAGGCGGCCTGATCCACCGAGCCGTTGCGCAAACCGGCCCGAGCCCGCCGGATCGACGGGGTCTGTGGGAACGACCCGATGGTGGTGGTCGGCAGTGGAGGCAGCGGCACCCGAACCGCCTGCGCGGCCGCCCGTGCGGTCGCCGGGCCGCGCCGGAAGTCGTTGTCCCGCAACGATGCCAGCCGGTCACCGACTACCGCGTCGTGGACCGAACGAGCCGCCCGACGATCGCGCACCGCGGCCCGGGCGGCGGTTAAACGGTCGCTGACGGCGTCGGCATCGCCGTTCAGTGCGGCCGAGAGCATCGTCACCTCGGCGACCTTCTCACCGGCGAACGCCAACCAGGAGGCGACCTGCGGATCGATCCGGGTTTCCGGCGCGAGCGAGTAGGGCACGTGCAGCAACGAGCACGACGTGCCCACCGCGACCGCTCCGGCCAACCCGAGGACGGTGGCCAGGGTACCCAGGGCCCGGTCCGGGTCGGTGCGCCAGATGTTCCGGCCGTCGACCACGCCTGCCACCACGAGCTTGTCCGACAGGCCCGGCGCGCCGGCCAGTGCATCGACCGTTCCCTCGACGAGATCGACGGCCAGTCCGTCGATGTCGGTACCGGCCAGGGCAGGCGCGGCATCGCCGAGGCCGCCGAAGTAGCACGCCGCCAGGATCGCGGGCCGATGCTCGCGGGAGGACAGGTCGGCGTAGGCGCGACGGGCCGCGTCGATCTCGGCGGGAGTCCGGTCGGCGACCAGCGCCGGCTCGTCGAGCTGCACCCACTGCGCGCCGCCCGCGGCCAGCAGCGAGAGCAGGTCCGCGTAGAGCGGCAGGATCTCGTCGAGCCGGTCCAGCAGGCGCACGCCGCCGTGACGTACTGTCCCGCGCTCACCGGGCCACCGGGACCGCCGAGCCGATCTGTTGCGGCCGTCCGCGCCCGCCGGTTTGGCCAACAACAGGAAGCTGACGGGGCCGAGGATGACCGGCCGCGCGGGGATCCCGTCCGCGACAGCCTCGGCCAGATCCTCCAGCACCTTCTCCGGGTGCAGCGCGAACGCGGTGTCCGCCGCGATCTCCGGGACCAGATAGTGGTAGTTGGTGTCGAACCACTTGGTCATCTCCAGCGGCGCGGTGTCGCTGCCGCCGCGCGCCATCGCGAAGTAGCGGTCCAACCCGTCGGGCGTACCGGCGAAGCGAGCCGGGATCGCCCCCAACATCACCGCGGTGTCAAGCACGTGGTCGTAGTAGGAGAACGTGTTGACCGGAATGGAGTCGAGGCCGGCGGCGTGCAGCTGCGCGCGATCCGCCCGGCGCAGGGCGTGGCCGACCGCGGTGAGGTCGCCGGTAGAGATCTCCCCGGCCCAGAACTGTTCCAGGGCTCTCTTCAGTTCGCGGTGCGGTCCGATGCGGGGATAGCCGAGCACTGTGGCCCGGAACCGAGTCGCGGAAGGAGTGCGGCTGGAGCGGTCGGACGTGGTCTGGTCGGTGTTGATCTGCTCGGACGTGGTCTGGTCGGTGTTGATCTGCTCGGTCTTGGTCTGGTCGGTGTGATCTGGCACAGCGTCCTCCGGAGCCGTCAGCGGACGGTCCGACGCGATGAGCGAGACACGGCCGGCCGCGCACGCGCGTCCCGGGCCTGCTCACCCTCCCTCGAGGCGGCGGACCACCGGGCACGGGGGTGCCCGGTGCGTCGGCAGGTCTTCGGACTCACAGGCGGCACGTCCGATCGCTCGGCCGTGGTTCCTACCGGCCGTCGCTTCCCAGGAGAGGCCCAGTGCTCTGTGACGGCTTTCGTTCCTGCTCACCGCTGCGGGGCAGTCCCGGACTCGCACCGGGTTCCCTCTCCCGGCCGACGCCGCGCGCGGATCTCAGCGAGCAGGCGGCGGCCGGTTCGACGTCGAGTGATCGGAGAATGATCCCACGACGAACCAACTGCGGTGCCCAGGGTACGAGGGGGTGCTCGCCGTCCAGCCGTCGACCCTGAGGCGCGCCCTGTGGTCGTTCCGACCGCCGCGATCCGCGGCCATGCTCAACGCTCCGTGTGCAGCGCCTCACCGGTGGAACCCCCGTCGGAAGCCTAGGGTCGATAGCAGCCGCCCTTCCGGCGGACGAGGGGAGTTGTCGTGTGGGTCGCCGGTTTCCTGGTTGCGGGATTCGTCCTGCTGTTCCTGCTGCTGCTCTCCACTCAGAAGGCCGGCAAACGCGCGGCCGCGCGGGTGTCCCTGATCTTCATCGTCATCTGGCTGTTCGTCACCGCAGGCTATGTCTGGTACGGCGTCGCACAGTCGAGCGAGAGCGTCCTCAGCCAGCTGCCGGCCGCGTTGTTGATCTTCCTGCCGCCGGCGTTGCCGGCCGCGGTCGTCTGGACGAAGAATCGCCGCGCGTGACGGCTGACCACCTCCCAGCGACCGGGCGTCGATCAGCGGTCCTCCGGGCGGGTTGACCGATCCAGGGCCGGACGCGTCAGTACTCACCGAGCGCTACACTCACGGCCAAGGTCATGAGTTCCAGCAACAGCCCCGGCTCGCTGGACGGCAACCCTCCACACGCGGTGGGGTGCCCCGGGTGATGACCAGGCGGACCACCGAACTCGTTGGCCCGCAAGCGCGGGTCCGCGTTCCGGCGGACCTGTCAGAACGGACAGGAGTGCCGCGGTGCGCACGATGATGTGTTGTTGTAGCTGACGCGGACGTTTGCACGGTCACTGCTCAGATCGAGCCAGATCCACGCAGAACCAGAAGATCACGTCCCGCTCGCTGCCCCGCCCACCGGATGACCCGGTTCGCGGTGGCCGGCCCTTCCCGCCTACCCCGGCGGCATCCGCCGTCGGCCCTATTCCCAGGAGCCCCGCATGAGCTCGAACTGGTCTTTCGAGACCCGCCAGATCCACGCCGGCCAGGTGCCCGACCCCACCACCAAGGCCCGCGCGCTGCCGATCTACCAGACCACCTCGTATGCCTTCGATTCCTCCGAGCACGGGCGCAAGCTGTTCGCCCTGGAGGAATTGGGCAACATCTACACCCGGATCATGAACCCGACCCAGGCCGTGGTGGAGGATCGGATCTCCTCGCTGGAAGGTGGGGTCGGCGCGTTGCTGGTCGCCTCCGGCCAGTCCGCGGAGACGCTGGCCATCCTCACCCTGGCGCAGGCCGGCGATCACATCGTGTCCTCGCCGCGGCTCTACGGCGGCACCTACAACCTTTTCCACTACACGCTGCCCAAGCTCGGCATCACGGTCGGTTTCGTTCAGAGCCCCGACGATCCCGATTCCTGGCGCGCGGCCATCCGGCCGAACACCAAGGCGCTGTACGCCGAATCCATCTCCAACCCGCTGCTGGACGTGCTCGACTTCGAGGCCGTCGCGGCCGTCGCGCACCAGGCCGGCGTTCCGCTGATCGTCGACAACACCGTGCCCACGCCGTTTCTCATCCGGCCGTTCGAGCACGGCGTGGACATCGTGGTGCATTCGGCCACCAAGTACCTGGGCGGCCATGGCACCGCGATCGGCGGTGTGATCGTCGACTCCGGCAACTTCGATTGGGTCGCCAATGCCGAGCGGTTCCCGGGATTCAACACCCCGGATCCCAGCTACAACAACCTCACCTGGGGCGTTGACCTGGGTCCGGATGGGCTGTTCAAGACGAACGTGGCCTTCATTTTCAAGGCCCGCTTGCAGGGGCTGCGGGACATCGGCCCGGCCATCTCGCCGTTCAACGCCTTCCTTATCTCGCAGGGCATCGAGACGCTGTCACTGCGGCTGGAGCGGCACAACTCCAACGCGCTGCGTGTCGCCGAATGGCTCTCCGGTCGGGAAGAGGTGGAGTCGGTGTCCTACCCGGGGCTGGAGTCCAGCACCTGGCACGATCGCCAACTCAAGTACGCACCCAAGGGCGGCGGTCCTATCGTCTCGTTCGAGATCAAGGGCGGCGTCCCTGCCGGTCAGGCGTTCACCGACGCGCTTGAGTTGTTCACGAACCTGGCCAACATCGGTGACGTGCGGTCGCTGGTCATCCACCCGGCGTCGACCACCCACGCCCAGCTGGCGGTGGCGGAGCAGCTGACCACCGGCGTCACCCCCGGGCTGATCAGGCTGGCCGTCGGCATCGAGCACATCGACGACATCCTGGCCGATCTCGAGGCCGGTTTCCGCGCCGCGAAGTCGGACTGACGGCACGACCGTGACGCGGCGTCCTTCATGACAGCGGTGAGCGATCGCACCGGAGCCGGCACCACCACCGCCGGCTCCGGGTTCGCGCTGCCCCACCAGGACGATCGGGTCACGCATCCGCTGCACGACGCACGGATCTACGCCGACATCGGCCCACTGGTCACCGAATCCGGTGCCCGGCTGGCCGGCGTGACCATGGCGTACGAGACCTGGGGAACTCTGAACCCGTTGCGGGACAACGCGATTCTCGTTCTGCACGCGCTCACCGGTGACTCGCATGTGGTCGGGCCGGCCGGCCCGCACCAGCCGACACCGGGGTGGTGGGACGGCCTGATCGGACCGGGTGCGCCGCTGGACAGCGACCGGTTCTTCGTCATCGCGGCCAACGTGCTGGGCGGGTGCCGCGGTACCACCGGGCCGTCGTCGATCGCGCCCGACGACCGGCCTTACGGCTCGCGCTTCCCGCGGATCACGGTGCGGGACCAGGTGGCGGCGGAGGTGCTGCTGGCCGACCAGCTGGGCATCGACCGGTTCGCCGCGGTGCTCGGCGGGTCGATGGGCGGCATGCGCGTCCTGGAGTGGGCGGTCGGCCATCCCGACAGGGTCGCCCGGGCCATCGCGCTGGCCAGCTGCGCGTACTTCACCGGCGACCAGATCGCTTGGAGTGTCCCGCAAATCGCCGCGATCCGGGCGGACCCACACTTCGCCGGCGGTGACTACTACGACGGCCCCGCTCCGCTGACCGGGATGGGCATCGCCCGGCAGATCGCGCACACCACTTACCGATCGGCCCTCGAACTGGACACCCGGTTCGGCCGGGCCGCACAGGGCGACGACGACACGTTGCGCGGCGGCCGGTTCGCCGTGCAGTCCTATCTGCAGTACCACGGGGACAAGCTCAACCGGCGTTTCGATCCGAATTCCTACCTGGTGCTGACCGAGGGGATGAACTCGCATGACATCGGCCGTGGCCGTGGCGGCATCGACGCTGCGCTGCAGCGCATCTCGGCCGAGCTGACGGTGGCGGTGGTGGATTCCGACCGGCTGTTCCTGCCGTCCCAGGGCGAGCTGATCGCGACCGCGCCGACCGCTCGGGACCTGGTCACGATGCACTCGGATTACGGCCACGACGGCTTCCTGATCGAGGCCGACGCCATCGCGGGTGTGGTGCAGGACGCGGTCTCCACCTGACGACCTGACCTGACGAGCGTTGTCCCGTCGAGGCTTTCAGTCGGGCGGCCGGATCACCGGAAGGTCCGTGCGGGCGAAATCGTTGCCCACGCAGAGGATCGGCAGCCTTCTCTGTTCGGCGAGAGCGTACGTGCAGCAATCGCCGAAATTCAGCGCGGCTGGATGGCGCCCCTTTCCGAAGCGACGCCAGGCATGCAGGCCCCTGTCGGCGAGATCGGCGGTGAAATCGACCACGGTGATCCCGCCGTCCCGGACTGTTCGGGCTGCCATCCCTTGCGAACCGGGTATGCGCGCTTCGAGGACCATTCCGAACTCCAGCGCTGTCGGTGCGGCGAGCAGCGGTTCGACAACCCGAGTCAAGCGCTCCAGCAACCACGCCCGCGTTGGCTCCCTCAACATGATCGACATGAGTGCTGATGTGTCGATGACGATCTCGGGGGCGATCTCGGTCAAGAGGGCAAGCCGTTCTCGTCGTAGCCGATGATCTCGTCCGGGGTGCGATCGTCGACAACAGGCATGGCCGAGTACTCGAGGCTGAGTCGATCGAGCCGTTCGGCGATGTCGATCCGGCTGCGCGAGCGAACCCGATCAAGCCGTTCCCGCAAGGCCTTCGTCACCGCGTCCGTCAGGGTCTCGCCGGTCGCGGCCGCAAGCTCCCGGGCCAGCCGGTCTGCTTCTGCTGTCTTGATACTCAATGCCATGTAGGCGAGTATAGACACTCAGGCTGATTTCTAGAAACGCCCGGATCGGCAATGACTCCACCGGGTCCGTAGGCTGGCCGGGCACATCAGCCGCCGCCCAGGCGGCCCGGTTCCCGGTTGACCGAACTGTGTGAGGTTTGTGGAGGATTCATGCCATTGCGGTTGGGCTACAAGGCATCTGCCGAACAATTCGGACCCGTGGAGCTGGCCGGGTTCGCGGTGATGGCCGAACAGGCGGGGTTCGATTCGGTGTTCATCTCCGACCACCTGCAGCCCTGGCGGCACGACGGCGGCCATGCCCCGGCCGCGCTACCGTGGCTCGGTGCCGTCGGCGCCCGGACGGAGCGGGTGCTGCTGGGCACCTCGGTGCTGACCCCCACGTTCCGGTATCACCCCGCGGTGATCGCCCAGGCTTTCGCCACCCTTGGGGTGCTGTACCCGGGGCGGGTGATCCTCGGCGTCGGGTCGGGAGAGTCGCTCAACGAGGTGCCGCTGGGGCTGGAATGGCCCGACGGCAAGGAACGCTTCGCCCGGCTGAAGGAGGCGGTCACGCTGATCCGCGAGCTGTGGACCGGTGAACGGGTCTCCTTCGACGGCACCTACTACCGCACGGACAAGGCAACGATCTACGACCGTCCCGAGGTGCCCGTGCCGATCTACATCGGCGCCTCCGGGCCCGCCGCGACCAGGTTGGCCGGCCGGGTTGCGGACGGGTTCATCACCACATCGGGCAAGGCGCCCTCGCTGTACTCCGACACGTTGCTGCCCGCCTTGGCCGAGGGTGCCGGGAAGGCAGGCCGAACCCTGGACGAGCTCGACCTGCTCATCGAGATGAAGGTCTCGTTCGATCCCGACCGCCAACGGGCGCTGCAGGACACCAAGCACTGGGCGGCGCTGGCGCTCACCCCGGAGCAGAAGAGCGGCGTCGAGGATCCCATCGAGATGCAGCGGCTCGCCGACGCGCTGCCCGTCGAGCAGGCCGCATCCCGGTGGATCGTCTCCTCGGACCCCG
>DASQFG010000324.1:0-2476 GCA_035633315.1 Nakamurella sp.
GTGCCGTCAGCGACCAGGTACCCGCCGACACCCAGCACCACGATGAACGCGCCCTGCAACGCGATCCCGATGACGGGCTCGATGAGCGCCATCACCTTCGCCAGCCGCACACCGGTGGAAAAGGCGTTGCCCGCCAGCTCATCCAGCACGACTGTCTCGCGCCGGGTCGCCCCCGCCGCGCGAATGGTGCGGATCCCCGGAATCGCCCTGGCGACACCCGCGGCGAGCAGACCGACCTGGGTCTGCGACGTCAGGGTGAGCTTCTGGATACGACCGCCGAGCACGACCACCACAGTGATCGCCACCGCGACCACCAGCAGCGTCAGCCCCAGCAACATCGGGCTGATCAACGCCATCGCGACCACCGACCCGACGAAGATCAGCGACCCGGAGACCGCGTCCACCAGCCCGGAGGTGACGACGGAGCGCAGCAGCGTGGTGTCCGATCCGACCCGCGATACCAGGTCGCCGGTACGGCGGGTGTCGTACTCGCGGATCGGCAACCGCAGCAACCGGGCCACCAGCAATCGGCGGGTGTCCAGCACCACGGCCTCGGCGGTGCGTTGCAACAGGTACTGCTGCAACCCGCGGATCGCCGCACCCACCAGAATCAGCACCACCAGCAGGGCGACCACCCCGCCCAGCGGTTCGGACTTCCCGACGTCCGCGATGACGAGCCCCACCATCGCCGGTTGCGCGATGGCCACCACGGCACCGAGCAGCGAGACGGCGACGACGAGTGCCAGCACGCGACGGTGCGGACGGAGGTAGGGCCACAGCTGGCGGAGTCTGGCCCGGCCGGCCGGATCAGCTTCGGTATCAGCGTCGGGCCGTGCGCCGGCGGAGGTCGGCCCGGGCTCCCCCTCGACCCGGGTTGCCGTTACCGCGAGGTCGGTGAGTTCGGCTGGTAGGGACTCTGGCGCACTCGCCTGGACTGCGGCGGTGCGATCACGGGCGGTGCGATCACGCGCGGTCAGGTCGGTCACCCTCGCCACGGTAACCAGCAGCCCCGACACCGACCGAGGATCGGGCACGGCGTTCGCGACCAGCAGAACCGCCGAGCCGAACAGCCCAGCCAGACCCGCCCGGCGCGTTCGCTGCGTCACCCGGCACCATGTGCGCATGACTTCTCCCGACCGGCCGATCCGCATCGGCGTGCAGCTGCAACCCCAGCACGCGGACTACGCCCAGATCCGCGACGCCGTCCTGCGGGCCGAGGATGCGGGCGCCGACATCGTCTTCAACTGGGACCACTTCTATCCGTTGTCCGGCGATTCCAACGGCAAGCACCTGGAGTGCTGGACGATGTTGGGCGCCTGGGCCGAGCAGACCGAACGGGTCGAGATCGGCGCCCTGGTGACCGGCGGCGGCTACCGCAACCCGGACCTGCTCGCCGACATGGCACGCACCGTCGACAACATCTCGGGCGGCAGGTTGATCCTGGGGATCGGCGGTGGCTGGTTCGAGAAGGACTACACCGAGTACGGCTATGAGTTCGGCACCGCGGGCAGCCGGCTGAACCTGCTCGGCCAGTACCTGCCCCGGATCGCCCGGCGCCTGGAGCGCCTCAGTCCCCCGCCCAGCCGGCCGATCCCGGTACTGATCGGTGGCGGCGGAGAACGCAAGACGCTCCGTTACGTCGCCCGTCACGCCTCGATCTGGCACGTGTTCGGAAGCATCGACACGCTGCGCCGCAAGACCGCGGTACTCGCCGAGCACTGCGCGGCGATCGGACGCGATCCGGCGGAGATCGAGCACTCCACCGCGACCCATCGGGACGGCCCGCTTGCGGCCGACCCGATCGTGGCAGCCGGGTTCACCCAATTCACCCTCGGAGTGTCAGGACCCGATTACGATCTGTCATCACTTCCCGCGTGGGTTCGCTGGCGCGACGAACGGAACGGCACCGCGGGCTGACACCACCGAAGTGTCGACAACCCTTCACCGGATGAGCACTCGGTAGCCATCGCCCGGCCACCTTGGGACACCGTCGCGGGCGAATTCTGGCCGTCACCGAATCGTCACATCACAGATCGGTATCAAACGGGGTGCATGGTGTCTCAACTGCGCTTATAACAGTAGTGAGAGCCGTGCGTTGAGTGCTGCGCCGTCCCCGGGGGGTCTGCGCTCGATGAGTACTTTGTCGTGTTTCGGCTCTCGCATCGCCCGGACGATGCGCGATCGGGCCGACCAGAGGGAATGTGATGACCGTCGTACGTGAAAGTCACGCCATGTCCTACCTCTTTGACGACGAAGACATCCTGCTCCCGCTCGCCGAGCGCGCTCCTCACGGAGCGTTACGACTTCCCGATGGCCGCGCGATGGCGTGGGCGGAATACGGAAGCGCTCGAGGACTGCCCTGCATCCTCATTCCGGATGCCGGATCGTCCCGATTGGCGCCCGGTTGGCTGCTGCACGACAGCGCGCTGCCGGTGCACATCCGGCTGCTCGCGATGGACCGGCCCGGCATCGGCGC
>DASQFG010000325.1:0-6415 GCA_035633315.1 Nakamurella sp.
CGCCAGGTCGCGCAATTGGCCCTGCGCGTCCCGGACGACGACCACGGCCTGCGGGCCGGTGGTCGGCAGGCCGTGGTCCCTGATCGCCTGGCCGGCCGTCGTGCCCGCCGGGATCTTCACGCTCGACAGGGGCGCGGCGGCGGGAGCGGTGGACACGGGGTCTCCTCGTTGTGTCGGGATGTTGCCTCTGACGGTGCCGACCCGTGCCGGACTGCTCAGGACAGCGCCGTTGGGCGTTGTCCGGTGCTGTCCCTGCTGTCGGTGCTGTCCGGCCCACGGAACGGCACTGGATACGGACGTCCGATGCTAGTCCGGCCCTGCCAACGCCCGCCCCGATATCCGCGCTCGCGGCCCGACCGGCATACCCGGGGCGGGCGTGGCAGGGCCGATAGTCCCTCGGTCAAGGGTCGAGCGCCCGTCACGCGGTCGGTGTGACGGGCGGACCACCACCCCAGCCATGTGACCACTAGCCGAAGAAGGAGTCCGCATCGTGACCGACATGGGCGGCTCGTCATCCGGCGGGGCACCCGCGCGTGCGCCCACGCCGTCGTTGATGCCTGTGACCTGCGAAAACGTGGTGGGCGATACTGGGATCGAACCAGTGACCTCTTCGGTGTGAACGAAGCGCTCTCCCGCTGAGCTAATCGCCCGGACCCTGCTGCCAGTCGGGCAGAGGACACGTTACCCGATGCCCTCCGACCTCCCCACAACGCCGCTCGCCAGGGGTTCTGTACTCCGATCGGGTGAACTCGGCAAGTTGGCGTGACGGGAGCCCACATGCGCCGTCCCCCATTGCGAGAGGGAACGGCCTGACAACCAGCAGCGCGGGCGAGCATCGATCCACGCACAGGCCGCCGGACAGCGGAGCAAGCCATGACACAGCACACTGCGGCGGTTCACCAGATGATCACCGCGACCACCGAGATGCTGCTGATTTCCGATCCAACGATTCCGGCGGTGCACGCGGAACTGCGCTACCACTGCGACGACCCGTTCGCGGTGCAGATGGTGCTCTCCATCGAGCAGAGTCCGGCCATCTGCTGGACCTTCAGCCGCGACTTGTTGGTCAGCGGCGCCACCATGCCGAGCGGGGTCGGCGACGTCCAGGTGTATCCGACCTACGACGGGGTGATCATCGAGCTGCGATCCGGCAATGCCGCCGCCGCGCTCCTGGCCTACGCCCCCGACGTGGCCGAGTTCATCGACCGGACGCTGGCCGTCGTGCCGGTGGACGCGGAGATCGAGCACTACGACATCGAGGCCGAACTGGCGCAGCTGCCGGTTCACGATCCGCACGACGTGTGAGGAGGTGACCGGCGCGATCCTGGGGGACCAGGGGGAATCGCGCCCGTCAGCACACGGGGTGGGGATGGCAACGGCCGGGCTGGGACCCGGAACATCGCGGAAGACGGCACCATCAGGAGTTCCGTCAGTCCGGCCTTGACCGAGGGGTAGGCCGGCTCCCGCAGGGGCCCAGACCCGGCCGGTCCGCGTCAGCGCGGCGAAGAGCAAGCAGCGCACCGGTTTGGAGGGCACGTCCGGATTCGGATACAGTGGCCCAGCCATCGCGGCCCTACGAGGGCTGCGACGATAGGCGGACGTAGCGCAGTTGGTAGCGCATCACCTTGCCAAGGTGAGGGTCGCGGGTTCGAATCCCGTCGTCCGCTCGGAAGAGGCTCAGGTTTCCTCACCTGGGGGCCTTCTTGGTGGGATGGCCGAGAGGCGAGGCAACGGCCTGCAAAGCCGTGTACACGGGTTCGAATCCCGTTCCCACCTCGCGGCACAACCCGTTCTGCCAGAACGGTGAGGGCGATTAGCTCAGCGGGAGAGCGCTTCCCTGACACGGAAGAGGTCACTGGTTCGATCCCAGTATCGCCCACCAGTATCACCGGCAGGCAAGCGCAGGTATTCGACAGTCCAGCAAGACCAATGTCGGATCAGCGGCGACGCCGATGTCTGTCGTGCAGACCCTTACCGAGGGGGAGCACCGCCATGCCCACTACCGGAGCACCGCGACCACCGCACCGCCAGTCACGCCCCCGCCCTGGCGTCGGGCAATTGATCGGCGCCCGGGGCGTTGCCGCCCTGGGTCGACCGTCACTGTTTCGTTACACGTGAGGTTTCGTTGCAGCCCGACGGTCTTGCGACAGGTTGCTGTCCAGCCCTTCAGCGGCGGGCCGTGTCGGGTGGATCGGGCAGCGGCCTCGCCGTCTAGCCGGCTGGTGCTGTGGGCTGCCGCGGCGGCGGTGGGTCGGCGGTGAGCACTCCCCAGTTGATGAGCGTCTGAGCGAGGTTGTCCGGTGCCAGGTCGTACATCACCGCCAGCCAGTGCAGGTCGTGTTCCCGGATGGTGAGCGCGGTGCGGCTGTGGTCGTGGCGTTGCTGTTGGATCGCTGCGGCGTATCGGGCCAGCGGCCCGGCCTGTCGGGTGGGCAACGCGACCAGCCGTTGCAGATCGATGGTCAGGCGCCGGCCGCCCGCGGGGGCCGGATCTGCCGAGTTGGCGGGCAGGAGCTCTTCGGTGGCCACACCGTAGAACTCGGCCAGCCCGGCGAGCTTGGCCACGGTGACCGCGCGGTCAGCGCGTTCCCAGGAGCCGACGGCGATCACCGTCCACTGCCCGCCGGACGCGTGTTCGACCTGCTGGAGGCTCATCCCGCGTTCCCGTCGGACGGCTCGCAGTCGCGCACCCAGGGCAACGGCGTAACCCAGGGACATTCGCAAAACCCCCATTCGGGATGTAACACCCTCAGCGTGTTGCACGCAGGGTAGTCATCTGTGCGGGTGGTCCGCTTTGAGGACATCGGCAGGTCCCGTCGTGGTTCCTCGAGGTCCCGCCCCGATCCGCGCGGGCGGCAGGCGGGCGCATCTGTGTGGCGCCTGGTGGTTGACCTTGTCGGTCACCGATCCGGAGTGGAAGCGGTGAGACTGCCGACGCTGGTTGACCGCGCCGGGACGTTTGCCTCTGGCGGTGCCCCGACGCTCGCGAGTGTGCTGGTGAGGTCGGCTGAGCGTCGGCCCGTCCGGCTACCCCCTGAGCGGGCGGTCCAACGCCCCCTGAGTTCCGGGGAGGCCTTGTCATGAAGGCCCATTTCCGTGTGTTGATCGCTGGCCTGGCTCTGGTGGTTGCCGGAGCGGTCACCGCTCCAGCCGTTTCCGCGCTGCCGGTCGCCATGCCATCGAGTGCGGCGGTGGTGGCGGCAGCGCCCGCGGTGGCCGGAGCGGTGGTGTCGGTGACACCAGCGCGGGTCGCTGATTCCCGGGCGGGACTGCAGATCCCCGGTGCGGTCGCCGGTTTCGGGACGGTCGGGGTGCAGGTCGCCGGGCGCGGCGGGATCCCCGGTAGCGGGGCGGCCGCGGTGGTGGCGACGGTGAGCGTGACCGGGCCGCAGAGCGGCGGGCATCTCACAGTGTGGCCGTCCGGGACCGCCATGCCGGGCACGTCGAACCTGAATTTCCAGGCCGGGCTGACCGTCGCGAACATGGTCATCGTCCGGTTGGGGGCCGATGGCTGGATCCAGCTGTTCAACGGGTCCTACGGGACGGTGCAGGTGATCGTTGACGTCACCGGATACACGCGGGCCGGTTCCACGTCGGTTCCCGGCGCCATGGAAATCCCGGACAATCCCCAGCGGCTGGCTGACTCCCGGATCGGTCTGCAGATCCACGGGCCGGTGCCCGCGCTGGGGACCGTGGCGGTGCAGGCGGTCCCGGGTCCGGTGGGCGACGTGGTGCTGACGGTGACCGTGGTCGATCCACAGGACGGCGGGTACATCACCGTGTGGCAGGGCTACAGCACCCGACCGGATACGTCGAATCTGAACTTCCAGGCCGGGCGGACCATCGCTGCCACGGTGATCGTGCCGGTGAGCGACAACGGCGTTGTTGAGTTGTTCAACGGCTCGTCCGGGGCGGTGCAGCTGATCGTCGACATCAACGGTTTCACCCTGGCCGGGACACCGACCGCAGCCGGCACCATCGGGCCGGTGACCGCGCGGATCGCCGATTCCCGGCTCGGTCTGCAGGTCCCCGGTGCGGTGCCGGCGTTCGGGTCCGTCGCGGTGCAGGTGGCCTCGCCGGACAGCGGGGTGGCAGCGGCGGTGGCCACAGTGACCGTCGTTGACCCGCGGGCCGGCGGGTATGTCACGGTGTGGCGGTCGGGCTCTGGCCCGCCCGGTACGTCGAACCTGAACTTCCAGGCCGGGCAGACCATCGCCACCACGGTGATCGTCCCGATCAGTCGTGACGGGAAGATCCAACTGTTCAACGGCTCGTCCGGGGCCGTGCAGCTGATCATCGACATCACCGGGTCCACCGTGACCGGTGCCGCCGTCCACGGCGCGGTCTGGGCCTGGGGAGCGGCGAACAACGGTCAACTGGGTCACGGCAGCACCACCAACAGCCTGGTGCCGGTTCCGGTGTTCGGGCTCGGTGATGTCACCGCCGTCGCCGGCGGTTGGTTCGCCGGGTACGCGCTGCGCAGCGACGGCACCGTCTGGTCCTGGGGGACCGGGGCGTTCGGCCAACGGGGCACCGGCGGCTGCTGCGCCATCGTCAGCCCGGTCCCGCTGCGGATTCCCGGGCTCAGTGACGTCACCGCCATCGCCGGCGGGTACGGCACCGGGTATGCGCTGCGCAGCGACGGCACCGCCTGGTCGTGGGGCGACGGACAGTCCGGCGCTCTCGGGGACGGCGATGACGAGTCGTACAGCACCGTTCCGGTGCAGGTGTCCGGCCTGGAGCACCTGCACATCACCGCGATCGCCGCCGGCATCGTCACCGGCTACGCGCTGACCAGCGACGGCTCCGTGTGGGCGTGGGGAGCCGGGAATGTCGGCCAGTTGGGCAACGGCGGCACCACGAACAGCCTCGCGACGCAGGTGTCCCAGCTGAGCCACGTCACCGCCATCGCCGCCGGCGGCTCCACCGGCTACGCGCTGGTGGGTAACGACACCGTGTGGGCGTGGGGCGACGGCAGCTGGGGTCAGCTGGGCGACGGTTACGGAGGGCCGTCCTCCCGCAGCCTGGTACCGGTGCCGGTGCCCGGCCTGACGGGTGTCACCGCGATCGCCGCCGCCACCTTCACCGGCTACGCGCTGCGCGGTGACGGCACCGCGGCCGCCTGGGGTGAAGGCCACTACGGCCAGCTGGGTAACAACACCACCACCACGATCAGCGCGGGGCCGGTGCCGGTGTCCGTACCCACCGGCGTCACCGTCGTCGCCGCCGGCGGTCTCAACGGCTACGCGCTGCGGGACGGCACCGCGTGGGCCTGGGGCCGGGGCGACCTCGGCCAACTGGGTAACGGCACCACCGCGGACGGCCTGCTACCCACCGCGGTCCCCGGGCTCACCGACGTCACCGCCATCGCCGGCGGCGGCTACACCGGGTACGCCGTCGCCCGCTGACACACACGGGACCTCGCCCGGGCCGACGGCGGACCGACCATGGTCGATCACCTCTCCGAGCCGGCCCGGTCGGGGGTCACCCCGCCGGAATTCGGCAGGTCCACCGGCGCGTCCCGTCACCTGGGCGGGCGGGCGACCGGCTTCGGCTTCGACCCGCGGGCACCCAGGTTGATCATCCGACGCAGAAAGCCGGCGGGAAGCAGGGACAACCGGCCGTCAGAACCTGATTCACCCAAATGGGTGACTATCTTCGCTCCGACATCTCCGGAAGACTGGCGTTACGCCCGACGAGACCACAGCGTCGGGCGTGCCAGTTTCGCGGGGGGCCCGACTGGGGGGACCCCCCTCGAATTTGTCGTCGTGACGTCGAGCGACGGGTCGCCGGTCGGGGGGCGGGTCAGAGGCCTTCTCGCCGACCTATCACCCGACGAACCGCAGCCCGGATGGCCGGTTCGCTGCAGAGGCCTCAGCCGCCCATCCGTGCTGTCGGTCAGAGCTTGCTGCCTGTCAGAGCTTCTGCCGGGTGAGCACCTTGCGCTCCACCTGCCGCTCAGCGACGAACGAGACGAACGGAATGGTCCCCGCGATGAGCACCCACAACGTGCCAAGCGGCGACCAGCGGTCCTTGTAGGCCAGGTCGAAGGCCAGGATCACGTAGCCGACGAACAAGGCGCCATGGATCGGGCCCCAGATCGCCACCGCGCGGTCGATTCCGAACGCGTACTTGAGCACCATGGCGGCACACAGGATCAGCAGCCCCCAGCCCACGATGTAGGCCGCGAGCCGATAGCGCTTGAACGCGGCCATGATCTTCGGGGGCACCGTCGGCGCGCCGGCGGCACCGGCGGCACTCGAGCCCGGACCGGGCCCACCGGGCACCGGGCCCGCGGACGGAGTGGGGGTGGCAGTGACGTCACCAGAGGGTTCAACGGGCACGACGGCGGTCCTCCTCGGCCAGAGCGGCCAATGCTTGGTTGTAGGCGGTCAACTCGGGGTCGTCGGCGTCG
>DASQFG010000326.1:0-2928 GCA_035633315.1 Nakamurella sp.
TGTCATGGATTCGGGGTCGGCGCAGGCCACGGCCCTGACTGCCGCCGACATTCGGGAGTTGTTGAGCTGACGGCATGAGAGGTCCGCCCCACCCGCGGTGTGTGCCGGGGGCGCCGAGGCCCGTGATCGCGGGCAGTCGTCGGGCGTCCAGCACCTGAAGGTCGAGATGCTCGATGACACCGGCATCGGCGAGCAGATCGTCCGCCACGATCTTTCCGCCGGTGATCGTGAACGCGAAGACGACCCGGGTCGCCCACCTGGGCCCAGACCGCTCCCGGCGATTCGTCCACCAGGGCGAGTTCTTCGGCGGGGTCCGAGGGTGGCGCCGGCATCACCGCCCTGGCACGTCCGGAGAAGGTTTCCGCGACCGCCGGTGCGCCGAGCACCGCCTTCAGTGACCCCATCGTCACGGCGGCCGCGTCGGAGCGAAGCACCACTCGGGGTCGAGCAGCGCCAGCAGGGTGGTGAAGTCACCGCCGCGGGAGGCGGTCAGAAACGCGTCGACGATGTCCCGCCGGCGCGCGCGGTCGGCCGAGGGTGCGGCACTCGGCTCACTCTCGGCGACCGATCCGGCGGCACCATCGTCGGTGATGGCGGTGGTTCCCTCCCACCCGGCGGCGCGCCCGGCTGGCGAGTTGACGGGCCGCGGCGGGGGAGCGCCCGACGATCGGTCCGATCTCGTCGAACGGCACGGCGAACGTGTCGTGCAGGACGAAGGCCAGCCGCTCTGCGGGATCCAACGTCTCCAGCACGACAAGCAGGGCGGCACCGAGTCGGCCAACAGCGCCTCGTGCTCCGGGTCGATACCGTCCTCGCCGCGCGCCACAGGCTCCGGCAGGTGCTTACCCAGTGGCTCCTCCCGCCTTGACCGGCGCGGGCGGAGGGTGTCCAGGCACACCCGCGACACGACCGTGGTCAGCCACCCGTCGAGGTTGGACACGTCGCTCGTGTCGGACCGGCTCAGCCGCAGCCAGGACTCCTGCACTGCGTCGTCGGCTGCACTGCGTCGTCGGCGTCGGTCCGGGAACCGCCGACTGCCCACTGCGCCGGGTACGTCGACCTCGTTTCTCCACCGGTCGACGACCGCTGACTGGCACCATGGCAGTGATGACCGGCAAGCGCACCCCAACCGGACGGCACCTCACCGTGGTGCCCGACGTACCGGCGACGCCTCCGGGCAGTGCGGGCGAGGGCGACTCGGCCCCGCCCCCGGCCCCGCCCACAGGTCCGTCCACAGGTCCGTCCACAAGGCCGGATTCCGTCGCTGCTCCGGGCGCCGAAACCGTGGTACACGCCTTGTTCGGGATCAAATCGAACACTCGTTCCACCGATCCGTCCGGACCTCTCACCGGCGACACCGAGTTCACGGCGCAGGGCGGAACGCCCTTCACCCCGGAGATGACGGCGTCGGAGGTGTACCAGGTGGTGGCCGATTCCGGAGCCCCGCCGGAGTTGCTCGCGATGATCGAGGGCTTCGGTGACGACGTCGAGGCGCTCATCGCGTGGCTGGGCGAGATGGGGATGGGTGAATCACCACAGGAAACCCTCAACGGAATCCTGGCGGGCTGGCAGCCGCTGCTCAAACGCGGCGCCGGTGCCCTGGAGGCCGAGCTCAGCGGTGCTGAGTTCCTGCGAATGTTCGAGGTGACGGTGGGTGATCCGGACTCGGCGGATCCGCTGTCGCAGCTGATCACCGACGCCGCGTCCACCGGCGCTCCGGAGGCGCTGGCGATGGCCAGGGTCCTCCAGCTGCTGGGACCGTTGCCGGTCCGACGCGCCGCGACCGCCGCCGCCACCAGGCTGGCTGCGGCAGGAGTCAAGGACATGCCCTGGGCGCGCACCCTGGGGACGCCGGAATGGGTGTCGGCCTTCGGCTTCGCCGATCCGCTGGGCACCCAGCAGTCGTTGGCGGTGGAGTTCCGCTACGGGAAACGGTCGCACGCCTGCGTGCTGCTGATCGACCACGACCTCGGCGGCGGGGTGAAGGACTGCTGGTTCACCGACGAGGTTCCGCGGATCAGGGCGCAGTTCTGGGTGGCCGCGGCCGAGGTCACCAACGGGTTGACCGAATACACCGCGGGCCAGGCGGCGGCGATGCTGCGGGAGGCGCTGGCCGCGCCCGAGTGCCCGGCCGACGCCGACCAGGTCGAGGACGTCGGAACGTACCTGCGGTTGGTGCGGTCCCGGTCGCACCTGCTGCCCGTGCCGCTGGCACCCGGCTCCTCGGGCCCGGAGCCGGTCACGACCGCCATGTCGCGCCGCCGCCCGCCGGCAGGCTCGGTGGTGTCGCCGCCGGGCCGATCGTCCCGGGGAGCGTCGGCCACGATCCATCGGATCAAGGTCAGCCTGGCCGGAGCGAAACCGCCGATCTGGCGGCGTCTGGAGCTTGCCTCGACGACCACCCTGGCGGACCTGCATCACATCGTGCAGGCATGTTTCGAGTGGAACGGCTCGCATCTCTGGCTGTTCGACACTCCGCAGGGCCGCTACGGACCCGGCGAGATGTCAGCTGTCGACGCCGATCTGGAGTACCGCGATGCCCGGCGGCTGACACTCGAGCGCGCCGCGCCGGAACCCGGATCGAAGATCACCTATCTCTACGATTTCGGTGACGACTGGCAACATGTCATCCAGGTCGAGGCGATCCGGCCCGCCCTCGATGGCACCACGTATCCCCGGTGCACCGGTGGCCGCCGTGCGGCGCCGCCCGAGGACTGCGGCGGCGTCTGGGGCTACGCCGATCTGATCGAAACCCTCGGTGACACAGACCATCCGGGCCATGAAGCGATGCTGGAATGGCTTGGCCTTGGCTCGCCGGCGGACTTCGACCCCGGCCGTTTCGGTGCCGCCGAGATCAACGACGCCCTGTCGCCGTTCTCCGCCCAGGTCTGATCCGTCCCGCCCGGAGCGTCGGGTCAGTCGGTCGCC
>DASQFG010000327.1:0-4440 GCA_035633315.1 Nakamurella sp.
CCGCCGCCCCCGCGCCCGCCTGGCCGGCCGGCAGCGATCCGAACAACCCGACCCAGCCCGCCGGTACCGACCAGACGGCGTGGACGACGTGGGAGACGGCGGCCACCACCGCCCTGCCGACCCTCAGCTGCGCGGATCTGGAGGACTATCGCGGGCTGGACGACCCCAGCAAGCCGTTGATCGCCTGCAGTGACACCGGCGACGCGATCTACCTGCTCGGGCCGACCCTCATTGCCGGCACTCAGGTCAGCACCGCGAGCTCCGGACAGAGCCAGCAGGGTGCCGGCTGGGTGGTCAACCTGTCCTTCAAGTCCGACGGCTATTCGACGTGGGCGAGCTACACCGCGTCGCACACCGGCACGCTGACCGCGATGACGCTGGACGGTCAGGTCATCTCGGCGCCGCGGATCTCCGGACCGATCACCACCACGAGCACCGAGATTTCCGGCTCGTTCACCCAGGCGTCGGCGGCGGCGCTGGCCAACTCGTTGAAGTTCGGGTCGTTGCCCCTGGCGTTCGAGGCCGCCGAGTCGGTGAGTGTCAGTGCCCAGCTCGGCCTTGAGTACCTGACGGCCGGACTGATCGCCGGCGGGATCGGGCTGCTGCTGGTGATCATCTACTGCCTGATCTACTACCGGCTGCTCGGCGTGATCACCATCCTCTCGCTGATCCTGTCCTTCGGGCTCGTCTACGCCATCCTGGTGCTGCTGGGCAGATGGGTCGGCTACAGCCTCGACATGGCCGGCGTTGCCGGTCTGATCGTCGCGATTGGCATCACCGCAGACTCGTTCGTCATCTACTTCGAGCGAATAAAGGACGAGGTCCGGGAGGGCCGGACGTTCCGGTCCGCGGTACCGCGTGGCTGGCAGCGGGCCAAGCGCACCATCCTGTCAGCGGATGCGGTGTCTTTCCTGTCGGCCGCCATCCTGTACATCCTGGCGGTCGGTGAGGTGAAGGGCTTTGCCTTCACCCTGGGCCTGTCCACCGTGCTCGACCTGGTCGTCGTCTTCCTGGTGACTCACCCGCTCGTCCACCTCGCGGCCGGCTCGCCACTGTTCGCATCCACTCGATGGTCGGGGCTGGGCAAGGTCGCCAAGGCGGGGGCCGCCCAACGGGAGGCCAATGCCAGGCTCGGCGCCAAGGAGGTGTCGGTATGACCGACGACCAGAGCGATGCCACGGGCAGCGCCGGGATCGACAGCACGCGCCATGACGACCCCGGTCCGCTGGCGGTGCACAAGCCGCCGCCGGACAAGCTGTACGGCCGCGACGCCAGTTTCGTCAGCAAGCTGACGACGGGCACCGGCGCCTTCGACATCCTCGGTCACCGCAAGACCTACTACATCGTCTCCACGACGGTGGTCGTGGCCTCGCTGCTGTTGATCCTTTTCCGCGGCTTCCAGTTCGGTATCGACTTCGCCGGCGGCACCACCCTGCTGTTCCAGCCCAACCCTGGGGAGACCATCTCCACCACCGAGGTCGCCCAGGTAGTGACATCGGCCACCGGGATCGAACCGGACTCGGTGCAGACCGTCGGCAACCAGATCCAGGTCAGCTCCGCGACCCTGTCGATCGACCAGGTGGCAGCCGCCAAGGGCGCGATCAACTCCGCCTACGCGCCGTCGAGCGGGGTCTCGAATTCGGCGGTGTCGGAGACCTGGGGCTCGGAGATCTCCCAGCGAGCGCTGATCGCGGTGATCGTCTTCCTCATCGCGGTCGCCATCTTCCTGTGGATCCGGTACGAGAAACGCGTCGCCTTCGGCGCCGTCCTCTCCGTCGTGCATGATGTGATCGTCACCGCTGGCGTCTACTCGCTGTCCGGCTTCGAGGTGACCCCAGCGACCGTTATCGGCCTGTTGACCATTCTCGGTTTCTCCTTGTACGACACCGTTGTCGTCTACGACAAGGTCCAGGAGAACACCAAGGGCCTGACGTCGTTGACCCGCCGGACCTATCCGGAAGCCGCGAACCTCGCGATCAACCAGACACTGATGCGGTCGATCAACACCTCGCTGATCGCGCTGCTCCCGGTGGCCGGTCTGCTGATCGCGGGCGTCGTCATCCTGGGTTCCGGGACGCTGAAGGACCTGTCGCTGGTCATGCTGATCGGCATGTTGATCGGTGCGTACTCCTCGGTGTTCCTGGCCGTTCCGGTAGCCGTCGACCTGAAGCTGCGCGACCCGCTGATCAAGGCGCACACCGCGCGGGTGCTGGCCAAGCGGAAGGCCGAGGGGCTGCTGGTGGATGCCGACGGCGACCCGATCGGCCGGGTGCCCGTCGCGTCCTCGCCCGGCAAGAAGCAGCGAGCCGCCAGGACCGGCGCGGCGGCCTCGTCCACCGGTGTCGCCGCCACCTCTGCGGCTGCCATTCAGCCGCTGGCCACCTCCACGCTGACCCCCGGTGCCGCGCCCAAACCCGGCGCGAAACCTGTGCGCCCGCGCGGGGGATCGAGCGGTGGGCCGGCCGGTGGCAAGGGTCGGCCGACCGGCAAACGCGGTCGCTAGCAGCCGACCAGACCGTATGACGAGGGTCGGATGAAACAGGCTGGGCCGACGGGCGATCCGTATTCCGCGTCCCCTTCGGTAGCCCCGCCGGCAGTGCTCTTTGACGCCGCCGGGGACTCACTGGACCGGCTGGTCCGGGTGCAGCAGGACTTCCCGCGGCCGGGTGTGCTGTTCCGCGACCTCACTCCCGTGCTGGCCGATGCCGGCGCGTTGCGCGACGTGGCTCGGGCGCTGGCTGCCGCCGCGCCCGACGCCACCCTGATCGCCGGTCTGGAATCCCGGGGATTTCTGCTCGGCGCCGCCGCCGCAATGATCGCGGAGATCGGCGTGCTCGCCATCCGCAAACCCGGCAAGCTGCCGGGCGCCGTGCTCGGTGAGGACTACGCGCTCGAATACGGAACCGCGCGGCTGGAACTGCATCCCGACGATGTGCCCAGCGGGTCCCGGGTGCTGGTGATCGATGACGTGCTGGCCACCGGTGGCACCGCCGCTGCGGCCTGCCGGTTGCTGCAGCGGGCCGGTGCGGTGATCGCCGGGGTGGCCGTGGCGGTGGAACTGACCGACCTGGGCGGCCGGTCGGCGCTGCCCGGGATCCCGGTCACCGCACTGCGGCAGTGGTGATTTCCCAGTCGGCTGGTAGCGGACGCACCGCGGATGATCTGGCCGACTGTAGCGGCCTGATCTTCCGCAGCGAGCCGTGAAAGGCGCCGCGGATGCGCCGGCAGGCGGCTCGATCAGGTGCAGACCGCACTCTGCGCGGTGGCGATCAGGATCTGGACCGTCTCCTCGATGTCCAGCCGGCGACCGGTATAGAGCTGATCGAAGGCGTCAAAGCTGCACAGCATCCACAGCACGTCGGTCGCCCTGGCGACGCTGATGCCCTCGCGCAGTGCCCCGTCCTCGGCGAGCCGGCCGGCCACATGGGCCATCCCACCGGCGCGCTCGGCCTCCATCTTCTGCACGGCGCCGCCGACCGAGGCGGGATCGAGCTGAGCCATCGAGTACAGCACCCGGTAGATGTCGCGGTCGACCGCGTACATCCTGCTGGCCGCGGAGATGCCCGCGCGGAGATGCTCGCGAGCGTCCGGGTTGGCCACGGCTTCGGTGAGCGAGGGCAGGCCCGTCCGCCCCCAGAGGTCGTCGACGAAGGCGTCGAACAGGCCGGCCCGCGAGCCGAACACCGCATAGATGGTCGAGCGGGCGACCCGGGCCATGCGGGCGACATCGTCGAGGCTGACCGGCTCGGTGGGCGCGGCGCGCAGGCGGGTCGCAACCGCGTCCAGGATCCGCTGGCGGGTCTGCTCGGCGTTCTCGGCACGCAGCCGTTTCTGGTACTTGCGCGTCACGGGCGGAGATGAAGCTGGCGTCACCCGTGCAGTCTAACTTTCATCCGACATATTGTCTTTGGACGCACACTCTGTATTCTGAACTACATGCTGTCTGATCAAAACATTGCCGGCCCAGAGCGGGTCATCGTGGTCGGTGCTGGGCCGGCCGGTCTGGTCGCGGCGATCACCCTGGCGCGGATGGGCGTGCGCTGCCTGCTGATCGATCGTCGCCGGGCATCGTCCGCGCTGCCCAGGGCGACGGTCCTGAGCCTGCACACCATGGAACTGCTCCGTACCTGGGGCCTGGAGAAACGCGTGCAGGACGGCGGGCACGACGTCGAATGGCTGATGTCGCTGAGTCCGACGCTGCGCGAGGCCGGGTCGGGGGACCGCGTCGAGGTCGGGTACCCGACGGTCCGGCAGAGCGCGGTGATCAGCCCGTCCCGGCCGGCGAACGTGCCGCAGGACCATCTCGAGGGCGTGCTTCTCGATCACCTGCGCAGGCTGCCGACGGCGCAGGTGCGTCTGGGCGTTCGACTCGAGGACATCCAGCGGGACGGCACCGGATACCGGGTCGTGCTGCGGGACCAGGAATCCGGCGCGGTCGAC
>DASQFG010000328.1:0-2422 GCA_035633315.1 Nakamurella sp.
CCCGCAGCCGGACCAACGGATCGCCGGTCAGCCAGCCCTGGTCGCGCCAGTACCCGCACGCCGACCGTAGCGAGGCCAACCGGACGTTGAACGTCGTGGCCGCGCCGCCACCCCACACGAAAATGAACCAGCCCGCCACCCGATCCGGGTCCAGCAGCGCCACATTGCCGTCGGCGCCGAAGTCGCGCACCAACCGGTCCAACACGACGGCGTAGCCGCGGCGGGTGTTCGCCACCGGGATCGTGCCGAGGAACACCTTCGCCGCGTCGGCCAACCGCACCCCGGCAAGGCGGTGTCGGGAGCGTTCTCACCGTCCCCATCGACCCGCCTCCCGCGCTATCGCAGATTAATTCCGGAGTCGGCCCGACGCGAAGGGTCATCGCGCCAGGTCGTCTCGGACGTTACCGCAGATAAAGGGGTCGTTGTCTGCGGTAAATCCTTACCGCCGGATTCCGCGCGATAGTCCCTCGACCGCCTGCTAACCCGGTGGTTCCGGTACCGTCCCGGCTCGGCCGCCGGCTGGTCGACGCCTGAACCCGCCCCGGGCAATGCCGCTCCACCTCGCACCAGACACCGCACACCGCAGATCAGCCAGTGGCGTGCAAACTTGCCGACAGGCGCCGGGTGTGCTTTGCCCGTGTCAGACAAGGGGGAGTCCCCTCATGTCCACCGCCGCCAAGGAGTCCGTCATGCCCGCGGTTCCAAGGCCGTGCGGAACGGGGCCGCCGCGACCGTTGCCGTGGTCGCCCCCGGTCACCGAGTCCGTCATCGCTGCCTTCTCGCAGACGGGCACGGCCGCCGGCGTCATCGTCACCGGTACCACCGAGGTGTGGACCCCGCTCGTGCAGTCCGCTGCCGGCACGGTACGTGGGGAGCTGTCCGACGGTTTCGCCGTGCAGGTCGAGGAGGTTGCCGGACGGACGGTGGGCGTCTACCAGCAGGCCGTCAACGGCCGGCTCGGCCTCTGCCTCGTGCTGGCCGACGTACGGAAGGTTGGCTGGATCAGTGGCCTCACCCGAAGCAACGCCACGGCGTCGCCGAACTCGTCGCGGTGTACGCCGGCGTGACACGCGACCTGCTGAAGTAATTCGGCCGCCGGCGGCACCAGAGGGGGATCGCCTCGTGGTCACGAGCGGAAAATGACGTTGCCCGGACTGGATCAGCCCGAAGACGCCAGTCACCGACCACGTCGTTGTCATCCCGATACCGAAGTCGCCGGGACTGGCGATCGTAGTTGGGCTGCGGCACGAATTCACGTCCGGCAGCGTCAGGCGCAGTCGGTGCAGACCGGCCGTGCGGGGGTGTGGGCGGCGATCCGGCTGCGGTGCTGCACCAGGAAACACGACGTGCAGGTGAACTCATCGGCCTGCTGCGGAATGACCGGCATGGTCAACACCTCGCCGGACAGGTCCGCGCCGGGCAGGTCGATGCCCTCGGCGGTGTCGCGCTCATCCAGGTCGACGTCCGGGTCCTGCGCGGCGGTCTTCGCCGCGGCGGTCAGCGTGTCCAGTGACTCGGTGTCGGCCTCCTCCAGGGTGGTTCGCCGGGGAGCGTCGTAATCGGTGGTGGTCGCCATGCTGATTCCCCCGAAATCTGTGTCCGGTCGGTCGCCTTGCGGCCGGTGATGGGTCGCGGAGAGGGCTTATCGGTGAACGGCTACGGTTGTGGGTGGGTCAGGAATCGGGTGATCCGCGGCCCGAAGTCGGTGGCCGCGGTGAGCGGTTCGACGTGGCCGCCGGCGGAGACGTGCAGGGTGGCGTTCGGGATGAGCGCGGCCAGGATTCGGGCGTTGGCGACCGGGACGATCGGGTCATCGTCGCCGCCGATGACCAGCACGGGTTGCCCGATGAGCGGGAGGAACGGCAGGCTGGTCCAGCCGGCGGCCGCCGCGAGCTGGTACAGGTAGCCCAGCCCCGAGACGTCGAACCGGGTGTTGCGGAACAGTCGTCGGACGTCCTGGGTGCGGGCCCGGGAATCGCCGCCGTGCACGGACCCGGCCATCGCCGCGGCGTAGTCGCCGAAACCACGTGGTGTCGCCATTTTCGCGAACACCGACGGAGCGGCCGGCACGGACAACAGCCCGGTGTTGGTGCTGATCAGCACCAGCCGGCGGCAGCGGGAGGCGTGTTGGATGGCGAATTGCTGCGCGAGCGCACCGCCCCAGGAGAAGCCGAGCATGTCGACCCGGTGGTAACCCAGTTCGGTGAGCATCCGCCCGAGCATCCGGGCCAGCTGCGGGAACCCGCGGGGCAGCGCGCCGACCGGGGAGCCGCCGACGCCGGGGGCGTCGAACCGGATGATGTCGATGCCGGGATCGAGGGCATCAACCAGTGGCTGCAGCAACTCGAAGCTGGCTCCGATGCCGCCGCACATGACCAGCGGTGTGCCGGTGCCGTGGCCGGCTCGGACGTCGACCCGCAGC
>DASQFG010000329.1:0-2614 GCA_035633315.1 Nakamurella sp.
TCGACGTCTTCGACGCCGAGACGACCCGGGTCAGGGAGGTCATGGTGCCGCGGCCGGATGTGGAATTCCTGCCGGCCGCGATCACGATCACCCGTGCGGCGCGGCTGGCGCTGACCCACCCGCACTCACGGTTCCCGGTCATCGGTCACGACGCCGACGAGGTGATCGGGGTCGTGCACATGCGGGACCTGCTGGTGCCGACGCATCCGCTGGGCCGAGCCGCCTGCGTCAAGGACGTCTGTACGCCGATCACCGTGCTGCCCGGCAGCAAGGTCGTTCTCGATGCCCTGCGCGACATGCGGGAATCAGGGCAGCACCTCGCGGTCGTCGTCGACGAGTACGGCGGTACCGACGGGATCGTCACGCTCGAGGATCTGGTCTCGGAGATCGTCGGCGAGATGACCGCCGTTCAGCAGTCCAGCGCGTCGCCGGCCGGCCCGCTGAACGGCCGCGCGACCCAGGTCGACGGCCGGCTGAACCTGGACGACTTCGCGGAGATGACCGGGATCGAACTGCCGGCCGGCCCGTACGACACCGCCGCCGGATTCCTGATGGCCGGCCTCGGCCGGCTGGCAGAACCCGGCGATGCGGTGATGTGGGACGACCGCACGCTGACGGTCGCGGCGATGGACGGTCGACGGATCGCCCGGATCGACATCAGCCCGCGCGCCGAAGCCGACCAACGGGATCGCTGACGCCGCTGGGTGGCCGGGGAGGCACTGGCCAGGATGGCAAGATCCCCTTCATGAGCACTGCCACCCCTATCACCCGGCCTCGCGTCCTGTCGGGCATCCAGCCGACCGCGGATTCGTTCCATGTCGGCAACTATCTCGGCGCCCTGCGCCAGTGGGTCGACATGCAGGCGACGCACCAGACCTTCTACTCGATCGTCGACCTGCACGCGATCACGGCCGACTGGGATCCCGCCCTGCTGCGCAAGCGCACCAGGGTCGCCGCGGCACAGCTCCTCGCGCTGGGCATTGACCCGGAACGCTCCACCCTGTTCGTCCAGTCGCAGGTGCCCGCGCACACCCAGCTGACCTGGGTGTTGGAGTGCCTGACCGGTTTCGGCGAGGCCGGCCGGATGACCCAATTCAAGGACAAGTCGCAGAAGGGCGGCGCCGACCGGTCCAGCGTCGGGCTGTTCACCTACCCGATCCTGCAGGCCGCGGACATCCTGGCCTACCAGGCCGACGTTGTCCCGGTCGGTGAGGACCAGCGTCAGCACCTGGAGCTGACCCGCAATCTGGCGCAGCGCTTCAACTCCCGGTTCGGGCCCACGCTGACCGTGCCGGAGCCGTACATCCTGAAGACCACCGCGAAGATCTACGACCTGTCCGAACCGAGCGCCAAGATGAGCAAGTCGTCACCGGGGGGCGCGCTGGATCTGCTGGCACCGGTGGCCACCTCGATGAAGAAGATCAAGTCGGCGGTGACCGACACCGGACGCGAGGTCCGCTATGACGAGGCAGAGAAGCCGGGGGTGTCCAACCTGCTGTCGCTGCTCTCGGTGTTCACCGACACGTCGGTTCCCGACCTGGAAGTGCAGTACCTGGGCAGGGGCTACGGCGATCTCAAGAAGGATCTCGCCGAGGCGTTCGCGGCCTTGGTGACCCCGCTGCAGCGGCAGGTCGCGGTTTACCTGGACGACCCGGGGGAATTGGACAGGGTGTTGGCGTCGGGTGCGGTGCGGGCACGCGAGGTAGCGGATGGCACCGTCGCCGCGGTGTACGACAAGGTGGGGCTGCTGCAAGGCTGACGCTGATCGGCTGGGTTTCTCGTCACCGATCTGCGATGAGTTCCAGTCGATCCGCGCCGTTCCGGATACGTTCCACCGCGCATTCCGGCAACCACCCGCAGACCGGGCCCGAGCACCACCGTGCTCGCCGGCACCACCGAGGGAGCCAGCATGACACCTTCGACCAGAACCCCGCCGGTTCAAGCATTGCCGGCCGAGCGTTCATTTGTCGGCAGAATGATATTGCGGGGCAAGCGCATCGCGTCCCGGAAGAGCGTCAAACACCTGATCCGCGCCATCACCCGGTACGGCGACCGGCTGGGCAGCCAGTTCGCCGGTGCTATGACGTACTTCTCGGTCCTGTCGCTCGTGCCGATCCTGATGGTTGGGTTTGCGATCGGCGGCATCGTGCTGGCAAACAACCAGCAGCTGCTGAACGGACTCAAGGACCAGATCACCGAGGTATTGGCCGACGAAGAACTGGCAACACAGATCACGGATGTGATCAACGACGTGGTCGACAACCCGCTCGGCGTCGGCATCCCCGGTCTGCTGATCGCGTTGTATGCCGGCATCGGCTGGATGGGCAACCTGCGCAAGGCCACCAGGGCGATCTGGCGTCCCGAGTTCGAGGAGAACAAGGCCGAGGTCGACAGCATCATCATCGCGACGCTGAAGGACCTGGGATCGTTGGCCGGACTGGCCGTGGCGATCACCGTTTCGCTGGGGCTGAGCACGCTCGGGGCGCAGTTCCAGACGACGCTATTGAACCTGCTGGGCCTTGGCGATCAGGAATGGCTGACAACGGTTGTCGCGATCACCACGATCCTCATCGCGATGGCGGCAGACATCCTGATCTTCCTGTGGGTGTACACG
>DASQFG010000330.1:0-4575 GCA_035633315.1 Nakamurella sp.
CCTTTCGCGGGCGGAATGTCGGCCGCCGATGGCTCGATTTCGGTGTCCGGCTCGACGGGCTCCGGCTCGATTTCGGTGTCCGGCTCGATTTCGGTGTCCGGCTCGACGGGCTCCGGCGGAGTTTCGCCGTCCGGCGAGGGCGTGGCGACCGAGGCGGGCTCGGCCGCAGCCGAAACATTTCCCTCGGATGTCCCAGCACTCTCCGCCTTCTGCTCCGGTGGGTCTTCCACGGCAGCGGCAGCAGACGTCGATGATATTTCCGGGGTCTTGCGTTTCTGCGTCGTCATGATCCGTTCGCTGTTATGCAGATCACGTGGACTCCTCGGAGAGGTCTGTGCTAATGGCGGCGTCGCAAATGAGTGCGGTGCAGAGGTATTACTGGCGAGCTTATCCGGTCGGGTGGTCTGCGCCGACGCTTTCGGACGCTGAGTCTGCGGGCGACGCTGGGTCAGCGGGCACCGTCTGCGGACGCTCCGCGGCGGGCGACCCCGGTGCAGTGACGTCCGGCACAGCAACAGTAGGTCGGCGCGCTGGGCCGCGGCTCGGTCGGGTGAGCCGCGGGTGCTCAGGCGGGCAAGTCGATCACAATCTGGCCGTCGCCGATGCGCCGCGGGGTCCCGAAGGCCGACAACAGCGCCATGGCCCTGTCGTTGCCGGTGGCGATCTGGGTGCGTACGCGGCGGGACGGTCTGGGCCGGTGGGCGGCCAGCAGGTTCACCAGCACGTGCCCCAGACCGTCCCCCTGGTAGTCGTCCGCCACTGTCAGACCGACGTCCAAGGAGTCCGGGTCATCCGGGTAGCGCAGGATGCGACCGACCCCGACCATCCGTCCGGGGTCGTCCTGGGCGAACGCGGCGAACGCGGCGTGGTTGACCCCGTCGACCGAGTCGACCAGATGGTGCAGCCTGGCCGCACTCAGGGTGTGCGGGACCGAACCGAAGCGCAGCTGTTGTGATTCGTCGGACAATCGCTCGAAGGCTGTCGCCAGCGCGTCGCGGTCCGTCGGGAGCAGTGGGCGCAGCAGGACTCGGCGGCCGTCGCGCAAGGCGACCGCCGTCATCGGCGGCGCCGCGCCTCGGACCGGGTTTCCCGACGTCATGAGCATCAGCGTGCTACATGGACGGGCGTCGTGACGGGTGAGGGTCCTATATCGACGACGAATGGCTACATGGACGGGCATCGTGACGGGTGAGAGTGTTATATCGACGACGAGTGGCTACCAGCATCCCAGGCATCCGCGACCGCGACTCGATGGGAGATCCGAGATGACCAGCACCTTACCGTCCGGCGAAGGGACGCCGGGTGGCGGAGAACCCGACGGCGCGCTCGAACCGGACAGCGCACCGGCCACCGGACTCGAACCGGACACCACCCCCGACGCTGCCGGCGAGCAGGACACCGGCTCCGCCGCGGGCGGGTCGGCGGCGACCGACCTGGCGGCGGACAGCGCACCGGAGTCCAGCGATGAGCCCGGCCAACTCCTGCTCGGCGATCCCGCGCTGGACAACGAAAAGGAGATGCAGCGGGCCGGGGCTGACCTGCAGTCCAGCCGCGAGAAGAGCTCCACGGCAAGGGATATCTCCGATCGGCTGACGGCGGCGACCAGGCCTGAGACAGCGGAGGGCGAGCCGTCCTGACCTCGCTGGCCTGAGAGGGTCGTCCAGGGTGCCGACCACCTGGTGCCACTCGCCGTTGTTGTATGTGTTCGCGGTCTGCTTGGTCCGGGCAGCTCCGTTCTGCACGCCGAAGTTGAGATGCCCGGCGTTGTCCGTGTAGATGTGACGGTCGGAGAATGCCAAGGCGCCCACCGGCACACTGCCGAACCCGATGATCTTGCCGCCCCGGGTCGTCGTGGTCTTGAACCACGCGTCGAAACTGAAGGTGTTCGGGCCGGGGATCGGGTTCTGCGTGGCGACGGATCCGCTGCTCCCGTCGAACGTCGATGCCTTGTTGGCATCTCCGCTGATGGCGCCGGTCGCGCCGCGGGTCACGCCGGAGGACACGGCGCCGTCGTTGAAGCCGACGGAGTCGATCGCGGTGGCGCCCGAGGATTCGCCCAGCCGCCAGTAGACGTGTCACAGAACTCCGCGAGCCAACAGCGGCCAACAATCTCGTCGCCGCTGTCGGACCCACCGCCTAGGGTGAGAGGGCCGGACGGTGAGGCAAGGAGACTCCCTTGCCGGCCACCAGCGCAATCCGTGTGGAGATGCCTTCGTGTTCGGCAACTATGCCCAGGTCCTGCGTCGCCCCGGCGCCTTCCGGTTCTCGGCCGCCGGGATGCTCGCCAGGATGCAGATGTCGATGGCCGGCCTCGGCATGGTGCTGTTGCTGTCCGCCGAGCGCGGCTCGTTCGCGGTGGCGGGCGCGGTGGCCGCCATCTACGCGCTGTCGGCGGCTGTCATCGGTCCGCAGGTCTCGCGGTTGATCGATTCGTTCGGACAGAGCCGGGTGGTGCCGATACAGCTGGCGGTGTTCGTGCCGGCCGTCGCCGGGATCGTGCTGGTCGCGCTCGGCACCACGATCGACTGGCCGATCTACCTGCTGGCGTTCGTCGCCGGTGCGTCACAGCCGATCATGGGACCGCTGGTCCGCGCCAGGTGGTCCGCGATGCTGCACGGAACGCCCTTGCTGCGCACCGCCTTTGCCTGGGAGTCCCTGGTCGACGAGGCGGTGTTCATCCTCGGGCCGCCGCTGGCGACCGTCGTCGCGCTGCAGGTAGCGTCCAGCGCCGCGTTGATCCTGGCCACCGTCCTGTTGTTGGTCGGGACGCTGCTGCTGCTCACCCAACGGTCCACCGAGCCGGTTCCGGCGGGGCGCCGGAACGCCACCTCCGGCCGGCCGGCGATCCTGCTGCCCGGCGTCGGTGGGATCTCGGCGATCTTCGTGCTGCTCGGCGGCATTTTCGGCTCGTTCGAAGTGACCACGGTGGCCTTCACCAAACAGGCCGGGGTCCCGGCGGCCGCCGGATTCCTGCTCGCCCTTTACGCCGTCGGTTCGCTGCTGGCGGGACTGATCTTCGGGGCGCTTGCCTTACGCGCGTCGCTGCTGAAGCAGTTCATGACGATGGTGACGGCGCTCGCGGTGGTCACCGCACCGCTGCCGTTCCTGGACACCGTCTGGCTGGTGGCGATCGGGCTGTTCGTCGCCGGTATCGCCTGCTCGCCCGTGCTGATCTCGGGCATGGCGCTGATCGAGCGGATCGTGCCGCCCCACCGGATGACCGAGTCGATGGCCTGGGCCACGTCGGGGCTGGCCGTCGGCATCGCGGTCGCCACTCCGCTGGCCGGGGTGATCATCGACAGCAGGGGAGCCGGACCGGCGTACTGGGTCACGTCGGGGTGTGCCGTTGGTGCGCTGCTCATCGCCGTTCTGTTCCTCGGCTCGCTGCGCCGCGCACAGGCCGGTGCCGAGCCGGAACGGGTGCTGGCCACCGGGTAACGGACGAGACCGGCACCGTCGCGCGGTGATCGCTCGTCACCGGTCCGGTGCGGACGGCAAGAGGGCGGCCAAAACGGTTTCCAGCCAGCTGGTCAGCTCGGTCTCGCCGTAGCCCCGTTCCTCGACCAACAGAGCCACGGGATGCCAGGTGAACAGGGCCCACACCGCATCGACAGCCCCGTCACGGGCTCCGAACTCCGTCACCAACGCTTGTACGTCGTCCCGACGACGCTGCTGATATTCCCGCCATCGTTCATGAACCACGGGATCGGTCGCCGCGGCCTGCTCGAAGGCGCGGTAGATCGGAAACAGTCGCAACAGGGAGCGAGCGCCCAGCTCGGCGGTCAGCCGGATCCGATCCTGGGCGGTGGCCTCGACGATTCTTCGGCGTTCGCCTCGCTCGGCAAAGGGAACCGGCTCGTCGTCTCCCACGATCGCCCGGTCGACGGCCAGCAGCAGGAGCTGGGGCTTCTCTGCGAGCGTGTACACCGACTTCACCGCGACCCTGGCCTCGGCCGCTGCCGCTGTCGCTGACCCGGTTCGTCGGCCCGGCCGCCGTGGTCAGGACCAGGACGCTGGTCCCGCGGGCCCGGTCGTGGGCGCCGGACATCGTCGTCCATGAGCCGTCCGAGGTGGCGGGTGCCGTCACCGCTGCCGCGACAGGTGCGCTGCACGTGATGCACGGGCTCGGCCCGACCCCACCCGGGATCGAGCAGCTGATTCGGCTGTTGGCCTCGTACCCGGAGGAGCGGCTGGGCCCACCGTCGCTGGGCGATCAGATGCTGGCCGCGACCCAGCTCGACATCTGCCCACCCGGGCTCTCCCGTGGCCCGGGTACTCGACGAGCCGTCCTTCGCGCGGCGCGCACGCACCTTGCAGGACGAGATGGCGGCGATGCCCTTCGCCGACGAAACGCCCGAGGAGCTGATCGGGCTGCGCTCGAAGTCGACCGCGCTGGTGTGACGCCGGCGGTCCGCGCGCGGGTCAGGGTGCTCGATCCTCTGCGATCGATCCCCCGCGGCAGACCGCAGGTACCGTCGACGGGGTGCGCAACGGGCAGCAGCTGGGGAGTGCGAGTGTTCCACCACCACAAGCTGTCTCGGACCTTTCGGACGATTCAGACGATCCGCTCTTCGG
>DASQFG010000331.1:0-3465 GCA_035633315.1 Nakamurella sp.
CCGATCTCGTCTATCACGAGGACGACCCCAGGGTTGTTCCGCTGCTTCCGGCGGCGGATCGCAGCGGTGAGGCCGCGGTCACCATCGACGCGGTGAGCAAGGTGTTCTCCAGCCGGCACGGCAAGGTCGCCGCGCTGGACAACATCAGCCTGACCGTGGCTCCCGGCGAGTTCGTCTGCTTGCTGGGCGCGTCCGGATGCGGTAAGTCCACGCTGCTGAACCTGATCACCAGGCTGGACGTGCCGACCTCCGGAACGGTCAGCACCATCGGCCGGCCGGCGCTGATGTTCCAGGAATCGGCACTGTTTCCGTGGCTCACCGCCGGGCAGAACATCGCACTGGCGTTGAAATACGCGGGCGTGCCGAAGAAGCAGTCGACGGCCAAGGTCAACGAACTCCTTGATCTGGTGAGGCTTTCCGGGACCGCGGACCGCCGGGTGCACGAGCTGTCCGGCGGTCAGCGTCAGCGGGTGGCGCTCGCGCGGGCGCTCGGCCAGAACAGCCAGGTGCTGCTGATGGACGAGCCGTTCGCCGCTCTCGACGCGATCACCCGGGACGTTATGCACGACGAGCTGACCCGGGTGTGGAAGGAGACCGGCAACAGCATCGTCTTCGTGACGCACAACGTCCGCGAGGCGGTGCGGCTCGGCCAGCGGGTGGTGCTGCTGTCCTCCCGGCCGGGTCGGGTCGTCGGCGAGTGGAAGGTCAACATCAAGGGCCCGCGGACGATCGAGCATCCGGCCGTGGGTGCGCTCGCCGCGGAGATCACCCTGCGCCTGCGAGAGGAGATCGCCAGCCATGCCCGCTCTTGATGATTCGGTGATCACCCAGGCCGAGGTCGAACGCGAGGACACCGCGGCCGTCGGCGCCGGCCTGGATGTGCTGGAGGAGCCGGACCGCGTCCGTGACCCCTGGTGGCGGCGGCTGGGCAGTTCGATCGTCCCGCCGATCCTGGCGCTGGTCGTTGTCCTGGTGATCTGGGAGATCGTCTACCTGCTGAAGCTCAAGCCGGAGGTGATGCTGCCGTCGCCGGCCGCGGTGTGGGACGAGTTGGTGCGCCTGATGCAGGGCGGGCAGGCGTGGGAGACGATCTGGACCAGCCTGTCCCGCGGCCTCATCGGGTTCGCGATGGCCATCGTGATCGGCGCGCCGATCGGGCTGGCCATCGCCCGCTTCCCGTGGCTGCGCGCGTCGTTCGGCCCGTTGCTGTCCGGGTTGCAGTCCATGCCGTCGGTGGCGTGGGTGCCGCTGGCCATCCTGTGGTTCCAGATCAGCCCGGCGATGATCTACATGGTGGTGCTGCTCGGTGCTGTGCCATCGATCGCCAACGGGCTGATCGCCGGCATCGATCAGGTCCCGCCGCTGTACTCCCGGGTCGGGCAGGTGCTCGGCCTGAACTGGTGGGCACAGACCCGGCATGTGTTGCTGCCCGCCGCGCTGCCCGGATTCCTGGCCGGGTTGCGTCAAGGCTGGGCGTTCTCCTGGCGGTCACTGATGGCGGCGGAGCTGATCGTCACCTCGTCCAAGCTGGGATTCGGACTCGGCCAGCTGATGAACCAGGGCAGGGACCTCTCGGATGCCCCACTGCTCTATGCCGGGCTCATCCTGATCTTCGTCGTCGGTGTCGGCGTCGAGCTGATCATGTTCCGGCCGCTGGAACGGGCCATCCTGGACGCCCGCGGGCTGTCCACCAAGAAGGGGTAAGGGGTCACTCCTTTCTCCGACTTTCGAGGCGGCTGACCGGGGCCGGGGCGGCTAGCGTAGATCTATGTCACGCGGTCACGTCCTACCCAGCCCACTGCCCCTGATCGGCCTGGCACACGGCAGTCGTGATCCGCGTGCGGCACAGACGATCGGCGAGGTGATGCGGGCGGTCGAGGCGCTGCGCCCCGGGCTGGTCGCCCGGCCGGCCTTCCTCGATCTGTCCGAACCTGACCTGACCACTGTCGTCCACCAGCTGCGCTCCGAGTGCGATGTCCGTGCGGCAGTGGTGCTTCCGCTGCTGTTCACCGAGGCCTTTCACGCAACGATCGACGCCCCGACCGCGGTCGCGCAGGCGGAGCTGAATTGCGGCGTCGACCTGCGGCTCGGCGAGATTCTGGGCATGGGTGACGAGGTGCTGGAGGTGCTGGAGGCTTCGGCCGCGCAGGCCCATATCGGCGCGCACGAGGCTGTCCTGTTGCTGGCCGTCGGGTCGAGCCGGGAGGAAGCCAACCTCGCGGTGCACGACCTGGCCTACCGGTGGAGTCAGCGCCGGGTCGGTCCGGTATGGGCGGGTTTCGCGACCACCGGCGAGCCGTCCGCCTCGACGGTGTTGGCCCGAGCCCTGGCCAAGCAGCACCGGATCGGCGTCGTGCCGTTGTTCGTCGCCCCGGGCCTGCTGCTGGACGCGGTGCGGCGTGAGGCGATGGCCATCGACGCCGAGGTCGCCCCGCCGCTGGGTACCGCGCTGGCCGAGCTGGTGCTGCAGCGCTACGACGAGGCCAGAGCGGCCGCCCACGCGTGACGCTCGTTCCCGCGGACGCGCTCGCGCGGCTCTGGTTCGTGCTCGCCATCCAGGAGGCTACGGCCGCCGGCCGGCGGTCCGGTTCCTTACTCAGGCCGACGATCCCTCCTCGTGATCCAGCAGCCAGCGTTTCGCCGGAAGTCCGTACCGGAATCCGCCGAGCGAGCCGTCGCTGCGCAGCACCCGGTGGCAGGGGACGAACAATGCGGCCGCGTTGCGCGCGCACGCCGATGCCGCCGCACGCACCGCCGTCGGATTCCCGCAGGCCTCGGCGAAGCCGGTGTAGCTGATCGGGCCACCGGCCGGCACGGTCCGCAGCACCTTCCACGCCTGCATCATGAAAGTGCCCGAGACCTGTTCCACCGCAACATCATCGATCGCTGCGAGATCGCCCTCGTGGTAGGCGGTCGCGACATCCGTGACGCCGTCGATGGCGTCGACCTGCCGGATGGCTGCGGGCCGCAGCCGGGGCGAGATGAGCGCGGTGAGCTCGTCGACGCGGTCGGTCCAGCCGGAGGCGAGCACGACCGGCGTCGGTGAGTCGGGACGCTGCGCGGTGATGACGGTGAACGGCCCGATCGGCGTGGTGATCGTCGCCGTCAGCGCACTGTGTTCGGTGGGTCCGGTTGGTTCGGTGATCGGTAACATCAGGCGGTTGGACATCAGGCACAGCCTTTCGCACGGTCGAGTGTTTCGGTAGGGGTCTCTCAGTCGGCGGGCGCGGCGGGCGCGTTTCTTCTCTCGCCGGCTCGGCTCGCGGCGCGCCAGAGATGCAGTCCGGCGTAGGAACGGAACGGCCGCCAGGCCGTCGCGCGGGCGGTGAGACCCGCCGGATCGTCCGGCAACCCGAGCGCTGCGGCGCCCTGCCGCAGCGCCAGGTCCCCGGTGAGCAGGACGTCGGGGTCGCCGATCACCCGCATCGCCACGTACCCGGCGGTCCACGGGCCGATCCCGGGACG